>JBBECJ010000174.1:0-1996 GCA_040881885.1 Thermomicrobiales bacterium
TCTTGACATCCTCCTATACTACCAGTCCACCCCCTTCTCAGACAGGCTCTTAGACGAGGTAGCATCGCCGATGGATCGCAGACATGCAATAGCAGTTCTCAGACGCCGGGTGTACCGCATCATCGTGATTCGATCTACAACATGGTCCCGTTCTGGTGTAAGACTTTGGCGTTCGTGTAGAACTGGCAAGCTTCGGCCGCTGTGAGTTGGTTGACACAGAATCACCGAATTGATACACTCTTCCATTGTGGCCGGAAAACGGGCCGGCGTTTACGACGCTGAACGTGCTCGACCCGTAGCCGCCGCATCGACTGTGTGGCAATCGAAGATATTGACGTATTGCCGCGCTGTCTGAGGCGGGCTGCATCGAGGGGGAAACGGGAAAACGTGCCGACGATCAATCAGTTGGTCCGAAAAGGGCGGAAGCCCGTCATCAAGAAGACCAAAGCGCCAGCCCTGCGGTTTACGAACAACGCAGCCGGCAGGTACGCGGGTCGGCTTCGCCGGGGCAAGGGTTCGCCGCAAAAGCGCGGCGTCTGCACCCAGGTCAAGACGATGACGCCGAAGAAGCCAAACTCTGCGCTCCGCAAAATCGCTCGTGTGCGGCTCTCCAATGGCATGGAAGTCACCGCATACATTCCCGGCGAGGGGCATAACCTCCAGGAGCACTCCGTCGTGTTGATTCGTGGAGGCCGCGTCAAGGACCTGCCTGGCGTGCGCTACCACATCATCCGCGGTGCGCTCGATGCGCGTGGTGTCGATAGCCGTAGGCAGGGGCGGTCCAAGTACGGGGCCAAAAAGCCAAAGAGCTAGCGCTCGCCGTCCGGGTTTACCCCGGATACCCGAGCGGACTCTTTGAGAAGATCGTGCGGAACGAAAAGCGGCCTCGCGGTGTCTGAACACCTGTCGACCGCTTTTCTGCGTGGATAGCAACATTCAATGTTCGGGACGATAGCGCGTCCTGGAACGCGTACAGGGAGGGCCGGCACGGACCGGCGGGAGGCTTGAGGAATGCCACGACGCGCCAAGGTGCAACGCCGCGAGATTCTGCCGGACCCGAAGTACGGCAGCGAACTCGTCACTCGCTTCGTCAACAAGGTGATGGAGCGTGGCAAGAAGGGAACCGCCGAGCGCATCGTCTACGAGGCTTTCGAGATCGTCGAAGCCCGGATGGGCCGCAACGCGCTCGAGATCTTTCAGGGCGCCCTCCAAAACGCCACGCCGATCATCGAGGTGAAGCCGCGGCGTGTCGGTGGCGCGACCTACCAGGTGCCGGTTCAGATCGAAGGAACGCGCCGTCTGTCGCTGGCGATCCGCTGGATGCTGGCCTCGGCCCGCGCCCGCAATGGCCGGACAATGTCGGAGAAGCTCGCCGCCGAGCTGATGGACGCGTTCAACAACACCGGCGCGACGATAAAGCGCCGCGAGGACACGCACCGGATGGCAGAAGCGAATAAGGCCTTCGCCCACTATCGCTGGTAGATCCCACGATCAGCCTGATCGGGACGTTGTCGCCATCTCTATATGAACCGCCTGGCGCCATGCTGGCGCGACGTAGCGCCGGTCACGTCACAGGGAGACGAAGTAGGAATCATGAGCAGTACCGGAACAATGTTGAAGGGCGCGCCCGCCGGAGCGGGCGACCTGCAAAAGACCAGGAACATCGGGATCATCGCGCATATCGATGCCGGCAAGACGACCACGACCGAGCGCATTCTGTTCTACACCGGCCGCGTTCATCGCCCCGGTGAAGTTCACGAAGGCTCGGCGACGATGGCCTGGATGGTGCAGGAGCGCGAACGCGGTATCACGATCACATCGGCCGCGACGACCTGTTTCTGGCTGGATCACCGCATCAATATCATCGACACACCGGGCCACGTCGACTTCACCGCCGAGGTCGAGCGCTCGTTGCGCGTCCTCGACGGTGGCGTTGTCGTCTTCGACGCCGTTTGCGGCGGCGTTGGCCGTCGTCGCCGTGACCGACAGCGGGTCG
>JBBECJ010000174.1:2006-4925 GCA_040881885.1 Thermomicrobiales bacterium
CTTCGTCAACAAGATGGACCGCACCGGCGCGAACTTCTGGCGCACAGTTGAGATGATCATCGACCGCCTCAAGGCCAGGCCGGCCGTCATCCAGCTGCCGATCGGCTCCGAGGCGAACTACAGCGGCCTGATCGACCTGATGAATATGGACGCCTACATCTTCCACGACGATCTGGGCCAGAACACAGAGAAGACCGATATTCCCGCCGAACTGCTCGAAGAAGCTCAACGCTATCGCGCTCAGATGGTCGAGGCCATCGCCGAAACCGATGAAGACTTGATGCTGCGCTATCTCGACGACGAGGAAATCTCGGTCGAGGAACTGCAGGCTGCCCTGCGCCGCGCTACGATCAACTCCGAGCTTGTGCCGATCCTGAACGGGTCGTCGCTAAAGAACAAGGGTGTCCAGCGCATGTTGGACGCGATCGTCGACTACCTGCCGTCGCCGATGGATGTCCCGCCCGTCACCGGCATTCATCCGAAGACCGGCGAGGAGGAAGCCCGCCCGACTGACGTGGACGCCCCCTTCTCGGCGCTGGCGTTCAAGGTCCAGGCCGACCCGCATGTCGGACGGCTGACCTTCATCCGCGTCTATTCAGGGACGATGGTCTCCGGTTCGTACGCCTTCAACTCAACCAAGGGCGAACGTGAGCGCATCGGCCGCCTGTTGCAAATGCACGCCAACCATCGCGAAGAGATCGAGACGGTCGGCGCCGGAAACATCTGCGCCGTGATCGGTCTCAAGAACACGTTCACCGGCGACACGCTCTGTGACCCGGACAACCCGATCATCCTCGAATCCATTACCTTCCCCGAGCCGGTCATCGAGGTGGCGATCGAGCCAAAGACGCGTCAGGACCAGGACAAGATGGGTCTGGCGCTGGCGCGGCTGGCTGAAGAGGACCCAACCTTCCGCCTGCGGACGGACGAGGAGACCGGCCAGACGATCATCATGGGCATGGGCGAGCTGCACCTGGAGGTCATCGTCGATCGCCTGCTGCGCGAGTTCAAGGTCAGCGCGAACGTCGGCAAGCCGCAGGTCGCCTACCGCGAGACGATCACGAAGTCGGTTCGCGTCGAGGGCCGTTTCATCCGCCAGACAGGTGGCCGCGGTCAGTTCGGCCATGTCTGGCTTGTGATCGAGCCGCTGGAGCCGGGCGAAGGCTTTGTCTTCGAGGACAAGATCGTCGGTGGCGCGGTCCCGCGCGAGTACATCCCGGCCGTCGGTCAGGGTGTCAAGGAAGCGATGCTCACTGGTGGTGATTCCGGCTTCCCGATCGTCGATATGAAGGTCCAGCTCGTGGACGGTTCGTTCCACGCGGTTGACTCGTCCGAAATGGCGTTCAAGATCGCCGGCTCGATGGCGCTCAAGGATGGCGTTCGGCGCGCGTCTCCGGTCGTTCTCGAACCAATCATGAAGGTCGAAGTGACGACACCGGAAGAGTTCATGGGCGATGTCATCGGCAACCTGAACGCTCGCCGTGGCCGTGTCGACGGCATGGAAGCCCGCGCCGGAGCGCAGGTCATCAGCGCCTTCGTGCCGTTGTCCAACATGTTCGGCTACACGACCGAGCTGAGGTCGATGACGCAGGGCCGGGCAACCTCGTCGATGGAGTTCGACCACTACGAGCCGCTGCCGGACTCGCTGGCGAAGGAGCTGGTCGCCAAGAACCAGCGCGCGTAACACGAAATCTGGGTGATGGCCGGCGGGCGTTCCGCCGGCCTCGGTTCGAGAGTCCTGGGAGGTAGGGGAATAGTGGCGAAGCAGAGATTTGAGCGCACGAAGCCGCACATCAACGTCGGGACGATCGGGCATGTCGACCACGGCAAGACGACCCTGACAGCGGCCATCACCAAGACGCTGGCGCTGCGGGCCGGGGCCACCTTCCGCTCGTTCGACTCGATCGACAACGCTCCCGAAGAACGCGAGCGCGGCATCACGATCGCGATCGCGCACGTCGAGTACGAGACCGACGCGCGCCACTACGCGCACGTCGACTGTCCGGGGCACGCCGACTACATCAAGAACATGATCACGGGTGCGGCCCAGATGGACGGGGCGATCCTGGTCGTCAGTGCGCCGGACGGCCCGATGCCGCAGACGCGCGAGCACATCCTGCTGGCGCGCCAGGTCGAAGTCCCGGCCATGGTCGTCTTCCTCAACAAAGTCGACATGATGGACGACGAGGAATTGCTCGAGCTGGTCGAGCTGGAGGTCAGGGAGCTGCTCTCGAAGTACAACTTCCCCGGTGATGAGATCCCGATCGTGCGCGGCTCGGCCTTGGCGGCGCTCGCCTCGACCTCGACCGACCCGAGCGCGCCGGAGTACGCGCCGATCTGGGAGTTGATGCAGGCGGTGGATGACTACATCCCGACGCCGGAGCGCGCGGTCGACCAGCCGTTCCTGATGCCGGTCGAGGACGTGTTCGGGATCAAGGGGCGTGGGACGGTCGTGACGGGACGGATCGAGCGTGGCCGGGTCAAGACCGGCGAGACGATCGAGATCATCGGCATCAAGGACACGCGTTCGATCGTCGTGACCGGCGTCGAGATGTTCCAGAAGACGCTCGATGAAGGCGTGGCCGGCGACAACGTCGGCTGTCTGTTGCGCGGGATCGACCGCGAGGAAGTCGAGCGCGGGCAGGTCCTGGCCAAGCCGGGCAGCATCAAGCCACACACGACCTTCAGCGCCGAGGTGTATGTGCTGGGCAAGGACGAAGGCGGGCGGCACACGCCGTTCTTCCCGGGCTATCGGCCGCAGTTCTACATCCGGACGACGGATGTGACGGGAGCGATCCAGTTGCCGGAAGGGGTCGAGATGGTGATGCCGGGCGACAACATCCAGATGCAGGTCGAGTTGATCCAGCCGGTGGCGATCGAGGATGGGCTGCGCTTCGCGATCCGTGAAGGTGGCCGGAC
>JBBECJ010000175.1:0-4897 GCA_040881885.1 Thermomicrobiales bacterium
CATTCCAGTGTCATGGCGTGAATCTGTCACGAGCATCCCCCCGGCGCATCCCTCTCGCCCACGCGGCTTGCCGTAGTATATTGGAACAGTCGCGATCGTCCGGCCCGGAGCGTGAACGGGGACTGTTGAGGAGCGAGCTGTCGTGATCACGACAATTGGGGACATCGTACTCGGCGACCGCGAGGTCTTCCCTCCATATCTCTACGCGGAGTACCGGGCGACGATCCTGCGCTCTCCAGGCCTCCCGCTCGTGCGTGTTCCCCTGATGCTCTCGGAGACGACCGGGCCTGGACCAGCCTACAGCGCCGCCGCGCTGGTCACCGCCGACGACGCCGACCTGACGCGCAACGCCGGAACGGACGGAGACGCGATCGGGCAACGGATCATCGTGACGGGCAGCGTGCGCGACGAAGACGGCAGGCCAGTTCCCAACACGTTGCTGGAGCTCTGGCAGGCCAACGCCGCCGGACGCTACCTGCACAAGCGCGACAGTTGGCCGGCTCCGCTCGACCCCAACTTCCTCGGGATGGGCCGCTGCCTGACCGATTCCGAAGGCGTCTACCGCTTCGTCTCGGTCCATCCCGGCGCCTACCCCTGGGGGAACCACCCGAACGCGTGGCGCCCGTCGCACATCCATTTCTCGCTGTTCGGGCAGTCGCAACGCTCGCGGCTGGTGACACAGATGTACTTTCCCGGAGACCCGCTGCACGCGCTCGACCCGATTTTCATGGCTGTCCCGGAAGCCGCCCGTCCCCGGCTGATCGCCGCCTACGCGAACGAAGTCACCGAGCCTGAATGGGCGCTGGGCTACCGCTTCGACATTGTTCTGCGCGGCCCGGACCCGACGCCGTTCGAGCCGCCGAGAGTCGGCGGAGCATGACGGACGCGCCAATGCCCGGATTGACCTCGGCTCAGACGGTCGGACCCTTTTTTGCTCCCGCGCTGCTACGAGTTGACACGCAGCTCAACATGCTGGCAGGGCCGGAAACTCAGGGGACGCGCATCCGGATCGAGGGAACCGTCTACGACGGCGCCGGCGTTGTCGTCCCAGACGCGCTGATCGAGATCTGGCAGGCGAACAGCCACGGCCGCTACCATCACCCGTCCGATCGGCGCGAGGTCCCGCTGGACCCGGCCTTTACCGGCTTCGGGCGGTGCGGGACCGACGACGAGGGGCGCTACTGGTTCGAGACAATCCTGCCCGGCCCCGTTCCGTTCGATCGGGAGCGCACACAGGCGCCGCACATCTGCGTGACGATCTTCGCCCGTGGCCTGCTCAATCACCTGCTGACACGCCTCTATTTCGTGGACGAGCCGGCCAACGCCGAGGACCCGATACTTCAGCTGATTCCCGCTGACCGGCGCGGAACGTTGCTGGCGGCCTGTATGGACGCCGGACCGACGGTCGTTTACCGCTTCGACATCGTTCTGCAAGGCGCGAGTGAAACCGTCTTTTTCAGCATCTAGCGGATGGCGCGGAACTCACCATCGGCAATTTGGAGCGAACTGAACACATCTGTCCGAAGCGACGATGCGCCGGCGATGTCATCGCCGGCGCTTTGCCGTGTGGCTGGTGCTTGGCTGACCTTACTGGGTCGCGGTCGCGAGATGCCCGTACATCAGTTGCCCGTTGGCGTTGAAGAAGGCCGGGTTCTGTGGCCGATAGCTGGAGTCGATTTGCGGATTGGCGTAGACGTTGCCACCGCCATCGATGAGCGCGGGATCGTTCTTGAGGGGGCTCACCGAATCCCAGCCGACGTTATTCGAGGCAACGTTGTTCGCGCCGCTGAGATGATACGTCCCGACATTCGCGTAGCCCGGTCCGGCAGTGATGAAGACGTTGCGGTAGATCTGATTGTCGTGTGCGTCGTACGAGAGGCTGACGTTGGCCGACCCGTTGCCGACCATCGTGTTGAAGCGCACCGTGACGAACTCCGGCGTGCTGAAGCCATCTTGCGAGTGGCCCAGCTTGACGCCGCGTCCGTTCGGCGCGTTGACCAGCAGATTGAACTCAATCACGCCGTGCTTTCCGTCCCCGACGTAGATCGAGTGGTCCTGGCTGATCCCGTTGGACGGCTGGGTGTCGTGGATGTAGTTGTGGTGGATCCAGAAGTCTGTCGAGCCGCCGTTGACGAGCAGCGCGGCGAACGACTGTGCGCCCCAGAGCTCCGAGTTCTTCAGCTCCCAGCCGGTTCCCTTGTAGAAGCGGAACATGTGCTGGGTTGAGTCGGTGTTGGCTGGGTTCCACTGGACATCGATGTTGTCGATCGTCCAGTAGTCCGCGTTGGACAGGTGAACGATGCCGCTCAGGACCGGGTTCTCGCCCGGGTAGGCTCGAACGGTGATCCTGCTTGAGGACGTGCCCTTGGCCAGCGTGGAAGAGCCATTCAGGATCGCGTTCTCAACGTACGTCCCGCCGCGCACCAGGAGGGTGTCGCCGGCTTCGATCTGCTTCAGCGCGAAGGTGAACGTCCGCCACGGCGCGGCCTGAGAGCCGGGGTTGCTGTCATTGCCGCTCGGCGACAGGTAGAAGGTCGGGCCGGATGGCGTGACCGGAACTGTCGGCGTGGCAGTCGGCGTCGGAGGAACCGGAGCCGGTGACGATGTCGCCGTCACCGTCGCAGTCGGAGTGACCGGCGTCTGTGTCGCGGTCGGCGTCGGCGGGGCCGCGGTTGCCGTCGCCGTCTGCGATGGCTGGACCGGCGTTGATGTCGCGGTCGAGGTGACAGTCGGTGTCGGCGCGACCGGTGTCGATGTCGCCGCCGGCGTCGGACTCGGCGGCTCAGGCTGGGCTGCCGCAGGCTCGATCAGGAGAACCGGCTGATAGTTCGATTCGCGGCTAGCCAGGGACATCTGGGAGCCAGAAACGGGAACCAGCGCCATGCTGGTGATGCCGCCGCCGGCGACAAGGCTCGTCACGTCGATCTCAAGCCAGCCATTCTGGACTGATCTCTGCGGAACTGAAACGACTCTGTCATTGGTCTGCGGCGCGGTGCGCCACGTGATTGTCGACTCGTTCCATGCCGCGTTCGGAACTGAGCGTAATTGCATTCCGCCCCAGTTGCGGGAGATCGAGAAGACGCGCAACGTCGCTCGATCGACGGCTTCGATCGCCGTCAGGTCGAAGGTCAGGTAGCTCTTCTGTCCTGGGAAAGTGGTCGCGGCGAGGTTCTTCGCCGTGCCGTAGTTCGTGGTTGGTTTGGTGCTGTTGACGAGCGCGTCGGCGGTGGGGTGAATCTGCAGCGCCACGCTGACGCTGCTCTGCTGGCTGTTTCTAACCTGAGCGGAAACGACATTGCCAGCTAATCCGAGTGCCAACACGAGCACTCCAAATGCAATGAGCAACTTTAACTGTAACGACCATTGCACAGCAGTTGGTGGACGCATGATTCAGACTCCACATTCAAATACAAAAGCAACACCACAGAACTACATTCGCGACGAATAAACGCAGGATTTCAGAGACACATTGCATGGCGATATTGCGGAACATTCCCAGTTCCGTCCCGCGCGCGGCATCTCCCTCTCCGGCGTGTACCTTGAGCATAGGTTTTGGCTTTGGAATCAGGTATCCAACAGAGGTCCGTGAGTGGACTGCCGTTGTGTGGGGGTGCCGCGGTACGCGTATCCCAGGCGGACCGGTACGGCGATCCCAGGCTCTGAGAAGGCCGATCAGGACCGACGACTGAAACGCGGCTTATTGGTAGTCAAGTCTAAGTAGTTCGCCTGAGTGAATATGCTGTCTGTCCGGTCTGACACCCGCGCAACGACAGCGAATGCTGTACGGCATTCGCAAGCCTGCGATCGGCGGTCCAGAGATCGATTGTGAGCGGTCTGCCAGTGCGACTGCGCAAACATGCTGGTGGCAGCCTCGGATGCGCGCTGGTGAAATATTGACGCGCGGGTTTCGTATGCGTGGTAGGGCAGCCGATGCCCGGCTGGTGAGATGCTCGGACGGTCGTCATCGAAGAGGGGACGTTGCGCCATTGAAATGCAGTACTTCCGGGGCTGTACGGCAAATCGGATGGCACGCAGACTCCAAAGTAGTGTCGCAAGCAGCGTGAACACGAACGGTGACGCCTCAGATGTTGGTCATGATCAGATGCATGATTTTCGATGGTCAGCGCGAACGCGCCGGTGACTGTGACGACAACTCGCGGATCTCGCATGTCCGCGAGGGGCGCGTGGTTGGCGCGTGGCGAGCGGTCGACGCCAACGTCGGCTACGTGCTGCTCGATGTCGATTCGCCGGCCATGATTTCGCGACTTCTCTCCAGCGCCTTTCCGACTGCCCGCCATATTGATGTCGCGGAGGTTGTCCTGGTCAATTCGACGGCTGAGATCGTCGTGGACGACATGCCCCGGACGGCGACCGGCGAGTCGCGAGCCACCGGCAGCTGATTCCCCACGCCACGGCTACCCACGCCGAACGCTGGATTACTGGAGATCAGCCGCGCCGCCCCTGCGCCGACGACTCCCACTATCCCTGGACTGACGCGAACCTTCGTCGCTACCGGAGCACAACCGCGGGCAGAGCACGCCAGCGCGAATCGCGTTATCCTGCGCGCCGGTGCGTTTGGTAGCGGTGGAGCGTGCGACATGGCCTTCCATACAGTCGAGCCGGAGCGACGGACGCTGCATGGGCATTTCTCGCGTGATCTGGAGCCGATCCTGGAGATCGAATCCGGCGACACCGTGCGCTTCACGACGCTCGAAGCCGGCTGGGGGCTGGAGCCACAATACAAGGACGACCAGCCGCGCCGGAGATTCGAGCCACGCGACACCAAACTGGACGGTGGCCATGAGCTCTGTGGTCCAGTCGCGATTCGTGGGGCGGCGCCTGCGATGACACTCGAGGTTCAGATCGGCCAGATCCGCACGGCCGGCTGGGGCTGGAC
>JBBECJ010000176.1:0-4868 GCA_040881885.1 Thermomicrobiales bacterium
AGCTTCAGGATCGCGTCGATCGGCATCCCAAGCCGGGACGCCAGCTCCTCGGGAGCTTCGACGGGATGGTAGGCGTTGAGCCGTTCCACCGATTCGCGGACGATCCGGCGGAGCATGGGCGGGACGCTCATGATCGTGCTGGTGTCTCCTCTCATATCCTCGGCGGAAGCGTACCCTGCATCCAGTCGTCGGGCAATGTCGGCTTCCGGCTCACTATACTTGGCGCGTGGTCGTCGCCGAGGCGAGCGCGGGAGGAAATTGAAGCTGGAACGACACGCCATACATTGCCTTCTCAGCGCAGTTCGCCTTGCGCTGTTGATCCCGATCGTTTCGCTCGGGCTGCTTCCGCTGCAAACTGTGGGCCGCGAGATTCCGGGGAGTGGGCTGGCGGCGCGGCAGGTGGTGCCTCCCGATGTGTCCGCCGCTGCCGTGCTGGTGGTTGACCTGACGACGGGTGTAGAGATCTACGGCAGCAACGCCGACGCGAAGTCGCCGCCGGCCAGCACGATGAAGATAGTCACAGCGATGGTGGCGTCGTCCATCCTCGGCCTGGATGAGCAGGTGACGATCCAGGACAGCGATATTCTGGATCCGACCGTCTTTTCAAACATGCAGTTGCAGGCCGGCGATGTGGTTAGCGTCCAGACGCTGTTGCATGGCGTGTTGATCCCATCCGGCGCGGACGCCGCGCTGGCGCTGGCGCGCGAAGCCGGCAGCCGGCTGGAACCGGGAACGACCGCCCCGGTCGATCGTTTCGTGGCCGAGATGAACGCCTGGGCGGCGAGCCACGGGATGACGAACTCGCACTTCACGAATCCGGTCGGGACCGACGACCCGCAACACTTCATGTCCGCCCGCGATCTCGTCCGCGCAACTGACGCGTTGCTCCGCGACTGGCTATTGGCGCGGCTGGTCGCGATGGACACGTACGTCGCGGAGATCGGCGGGCCGAACGCGCGTCAGGTCGAGCTTATTAACTCTAACCAGTTGATCGCCCGCGATGATGTGTTCGGGATCAAAACCGGGACCGAGGAGATCGCCGGCCAGTGTTTGATCACCGGATTCTGGCGCGGCGACAACCAGATCATCACCGTTGTCCTTGGCAGCGCCGATCGTTACGGCGACACCCAGACCGTGATGGATGCTGTTGACGGCACGTACCGCTGGCTCGCGCTTGGGATCGGGGCGGTGTCTCAGGGAGCGTCCGACGCGCTCGCGGCACAGGGATTGACATTCATGACGCGGAGGACAGTGCTGACGACGGTTGGGCAGGCGGAACAGCTAACCTGGCAGATTGTGATGGACAGTGAGCCGCGTGGCGAGCGTCTGGGGGCCGTGCTGTTCGAACTGGATGGCCGCGTCGTGGCGCGAATGTCGATATACTCTGTTAGCAGCGGGGCGATCGGGCCGGACGCGGCATGAATCCGAGAGGACCGCGACGTGGAACGATTGCAACGAGTTCTGGCCGCTGCTGGCGTCGCGTCCAGGAGACGCTCAGAGGAGTTGATCCTCGAAGGGCGGGTCCGAGTTGACGGCGAGATTATCACCGAGCTTGGCAGCAAGGTTGACGCCGGCGCGCAGAAGATCGAGGTTGACGGCAAGCTTATACCGACTGTCCGGCGGCGCTACATCCTGTTGAACAAGCCCAGTGGCTACATCACGACCACCTCCGACGAGCGCAGTCGTTATACGGTGATGGACCTCGTCCCGGTCAACGAGCGCGTCGTCCCGGTTGGGCGGCTCGACCGTCAGACCGAAGGGCTGCTGCTGCTGACCAACGACGGCGAGATCGCCCACCGCGTCATGCATCCACGCTACGGCATCGACAAGGAGTACGAGGCGCTGTTGGACGGCTACCCGCCACCGGAGGCACTCGATCGGCTGCGGCGCGGCATCACGATCGACGGCCAGCGCACGCTGCCGGAGATGATCCGCCCGATCCGCAACACCGAGGACGGCACGATCGTTCGGATTGTCATCCATGAGGGGCGCAACCGGATTGTCCGCAAGATGTTCGACGAGGTCGGCTATCCGGTCGTCAAGCTGATCCGGACGCGGGTCGGTCCACTCCAGCTTGGCGCGATCCCACGCGGACAGTTCCGCGACCTGACCGACGGCGAGCTGAAGGCGCTGCGCGAGGCGGTCCACATGACCGACGAAGATGTCACGTTCGCCGAGCACATTGTCGATCGACCGATGCGTGATCGCCCAGATCCGAACCGGATGAAGACCGGACGCGACCGCGTCACGAACGCTGAGCGCGCGGCGCGAGGTCCAGGCGGCCCGCCCAGACCACGCCGCGACGAAGACCGGCGCGGACCGGCGCGCCCGGCTCGCGACGGCCAAAGGACCGGGCCATCCCGGCCAAAGCGCGCCGATGAGCGAGGGCGGCCAGCGAGGCCCCAGCGCGAAGGTCAATACGCCGGACCGCCGCAAGCGCGGCGCGACGACAACCGGCCCGCGACATACCGCCCAGCCCGCGACGGCCAGGCTGGCGTCCCGCCGCGCCAGCGACGCGATGACCGGGATGCCGCGGGTGACCGGCGACCATTCCGGCGCGACGTTGGCCAGAGCGGGCCGCGAACCGGACCTCCGTCAGGTGGTCCGGCGCGCGGTCGCGACGATGGGGATCGCGGTCGGAGCGGAGGTCGATCGGCGCGGCGGGATGACGGTCAACGGCCGGCGCGGACCGGTTCCGCTGCTGACGCTCAACGTCGCGATCGACCGTCCGGACCGCCACGAAGCGGTCCACGACCGGGTCCAGGCGGGCCGCCGCGGGGTCCGCGTCCAGGACCGAGACCTGGTGGTCCGGGGCAGCGTCCACGGCACGAAAATTCGACAGGCGGAGCAGGAGGTGGCGGTGACAGACCGCCGGATGACAATCGCGATCGACGGGCCGGCGGCGGCGGGCAAGAGCACGGTCGGGGAGATCGTCGCCCGGAGGATTGACGGCGTCTACTTCGATAGCGGCCTGCTCTACCGCGCGTTGACGCTACTCGCGATTGAGGCGGGTGTCGCGCCGTCCGACGCGGCCCAACTTGCCCGGCTGGCCGCGATGATGGACATAAGCGTAGTCCGATCAACTGCCGGCGATGGCCGGCAGGTGGATGTGCTGCAGGCTGGGCGCGATGTGACAAACGCGCTGCGCACGCCGGAGATCGACCAGAATGTGTCGGCGGTCTCCGCGCACGCGGCGGTCCGCGACGCCCTGTTGGAGCAGCAGCGGCGGATTGCACGTTCGGGGCGGGTTGTGATGGTTGGCCGTGACATCGGCACGGTCGTCCTGCCGGACGCGCAGTTGAAGATCTTTCTCGACGCGTCGCCGGAGGAGCGCGCCCGGCGACGCTGCCAGCAGCTCGACGAAGCAGGCAAGCCTCAGCCGTACGATGTTGTTCTGGCGGACATGAAGCTCCGGGACCGGATCGACTCCGAGCGCGATGTCGCGCCGCTTGTTCCCGCCGCCGACTCCATCGTTGTCGACTCCGACTCGTTGACGATCGAGGAGGTTGCCGACCTGATTGTGAGCCACGCCGAGCAGCGTCGTGGGTTGATCTGCCGATGATCGAGCCAATCCTCGACACGAATCTGAACTTTCCACGGCGGTTGAAGCACGCTGGATTCGTCTCGGCGCGCTGGTTTGTCCTGCCGGGGCTGCGAGTCGTCCTGCGGATGAGGGTGTTTGGTCTGGACAACGTGCCGAAGCGGGGCGGGGCGATGATCATTTCCAATCACCTTGGCTGGTTCGATCCGGTGCTGCTTGTGGCAGCCTCGCCGCGTCCGATCCTCTGGATGGCCAAGGCCGAGTTCATCAAGTATCCGTTCCTGCGCTGGTTCGCGTTTCAGGCCGGGGCGTTTCCGGTTCGCCGTGGCCGGGTCGACCGCCATGCACTGCGCCACGCGCAGCAGCTACTTGACGACGGGATGCTGGTCGGGATGTTCCCGGAAGGGACACGCTCGCGGACGGGTGGCATGATCGAGCCATTTGGTGGAGCGAGCCTGATCGCGCTACGCGCCAATGCGCCGATCATTCCATGCGCTCTGGTCGGGACCGAACGTCTTCCCCTGAGCGGATTCAAGCCGGCTGGCCGCCGGTATCCGAAGGTGACGGCGCTGTTCGGCGAGCCGTTCACACTCGAGCATGTCGCTCCGGACGGAACGAAGCGCAGTCTCGACGACCTGACCGACGCGATGATGATCGAGGTTGCCCGGATGCTTCCGGAGCGGTACCGGGGAATCTACGCAGGCCGCAGCGACACTCCGCATCCGGCAGTGCGCCGTGACTCGATCGCGTTTACGGGCCTATCCGATGTCGAGGGTTGATCAGGAATACCCGAGCTCTGCAATCAGTTCGGGAATCCTCTCGTCTCGGAGCCCCATCAAACCCGGCACGCAGTCCGGCAGTTGCACCCACGTGAATTCGAACAGAATGCTCTCGTGAACACCTTCGGATGGGTCACGTTCGGTGTGCTGCCACGACTCGGGAACATCGCCCGCGACCATGAGGTGATAGTAGTGCCGGTGGTGGATCTCGGGCCGGCCAAGCGGCGAGAAATCACTCCGGTTCTCTGCATGGAGCGCGGAGAGATCGTGCTTTACATCGCCGAGGTATGTGCCGAGGCTCAGCCCTTTAAGTCCGGTTTCTTCAAACGCTTCGCGCATGACCGCAACTTCGAGCCGTTCCCCCGCGGCTACTGAACCTCCGGGAACCTGAATGCCAGCATCCGGAAAGTCAGGCTCACGAAAGACGAGTAGGCGACTACCGTGTGTGATGTACGCCATGACCTTTAGCTTGACTGGCACAGCCATTGCGCCTCCTGTGACGTAAACGAGCCGGAGCGTCTGTCGCTCCGGCTCATCGATGCATGTTC
>JBBECJ010000177.1:0-4867 GCA_040881885.1 Thermomicrobiales bacterium
AACTCGCAGTCGCTGACCCGGCCACGGAACGTAACCCGATCCGAGACTCCGAGCGCGTGAGCCAGCCGCTCCAGCTCGCGCCGATTCGGACCATCCCCAACGACTTCAAGGCGAAGTCCGCCGCGGACCTGAGTCATCGCCCGCACCGCCGGTTCTACTCGCTTGGCGTCGTCGAGACGCGCGACGCTCAGCAGAAACGGTTCGTACGACTCAGGCCGCAGGCCGGACCGAGGCACCGGCGGGTAAAGCCGTTCAGCGTCTATGCCATTGAACCGCCGCAGACGATCGCACACGTTTCGACTGATGCCGAAACGCGGCGAGCAGTCAGCGATCCCCAATGAGTCGATCTCGATGACGCGCTCACGCGTCTCACGCGACGGCGCTTCGGGCGTGAACTCGCTGAGCGACGAGCCGTACAGGTCGTATGCCTGACGATGCTGATGGATTAGCCAGAGTGACTTTCGCTCGTGCTCGACAGCCCAGGTTGGGTACTTGGTGCAAATCACTCGGTCGACGTTCCGGTCGTTGATGCGCCGCAGATCGAGCAGCCTCCACGCGAGCGCCGTCGTCAACAGGCCCTCAGGCGGATTCCACGCAAGAGGCATCGAAACGATATCCGTGGTATGACCTCGCTCGCGGAGGGCTCCGATCAGTCCGTCAACGAGGACTTCGGCGCCACCGCGCACAAACGGCACCTGCGTGTGCAGCACGAGAACGTTCACGAGCTGGGCCGCTCCGGCTGGGCATCGGGTCCGTTGATACCTTCGAGCATGGAGCGCAACGATTCGTTCTCAGTCTGCAAATCATGGAGCGCGCGGACGACGGCGTCGTTGAATGCGTTCTGCTGGTCGACGATCGGGTTGATGTACCAGCGCAGCCCGATCCGCAGGACACGCCTGAACAGCACCAGGAACCGCCCGACGATCGCCAAATCCGACGCGATTCCCCAGTGGGCGGAGACGGTCGCCAGCCGCTGCACATCTTCGAGCGGTGACCGTGTCGCCTCGCGGGGCAGCTCCATCCCAGGCGAGTAGCCATGCCGCGCGAGCAGCGCCGACCGAACGCGATCGACCTGAATCTGGAGCGCGTCACGCTCGACGCTCAATCGGACTCCTTCCCTGTCGCCGATGTTCTGCAATCTCAATCGCCTGCTTGAAACGTTCGTAGACAGCCGCCCATGTGTACCGTTCGTTGGCAAGAGCGTATCCGTTGGCGCCGAGGCGACTGGCCAGCTCCGGGTCATCCAACAGTCGTTCGATCGCGTCCGCGGTCGCGCCGACGTTGCCGAACGGGACGAGCAACCCGTTCTCGCCGTCGCGCACGAGTTCCGGCACGGCGCCGGCGTCGGCGGCGATGACAGGCTTTCGGTTGGCCCACGCTTCGACGAAAACGATTCCAAATGACTCGGTTCGCGACGGCAATGCGACGATGTCAGCGGCGTCGAGTAGATCGCGCTTCTCGTTAGCGTCAATAACTCCCAGCATCCGTGTCCCGGCCCGCTGGTCCTCGCTCAGGCCAGTGTACCAACGCTCGAAGGAGCTCAACGAGGGACCGGCGAGCGCGAGATCAACCATTCGTCCATTTCGCCGCAATCGAGCGACAGCCTCGACAAGCTCGCGGGCGCCTTTGTCTGGAGCGACCGCTCCCAGCGCAACGATGAGCGAGCTATCCAGACCGTGTCGACGACGGAACGCCGCGCCGTTCCCGCCGGTCACGTCTTCCGGCGTCACGCCGGCTCCGGAGATTGCAATCCGCGCGTGATCGACGCCGAGCGACGATAGAAACCGCGCCTCGAATTCAGTCATCGCGACCAGCGCGTCGGCGCGCAGGAGCAACCTGCGCTGGTGCGGCATCGAGACGTATCGACGCGCAACAGGATCGGAGTCACGGCCCAGATGGACCAGCGGCATCATGATGAAGGTCGCTCCCACCGAACGCGCCACCCGCAGTCCGACGATCGCCAACCCTTCCAGCCCGATATTGGTCGTAAGAATCAGGTCCGGCGATGGTTCGCGCGCGATCGCGGCGCGCAGGCCCGGTAAACGTGGCTGGCGGATGGCGACTTGTTCAAACGGCGCCGCAGGCAACGGCAGTCGCGAGAGCTCGCCCATCAGACGCCGAGATCCCTGGAAGACGAGCGGCCCGGCCGGCAGGTGGCGAAGCGGCACGCGTTCGATCTGGACGCCATTGCGCTCGTCAAAGCGTGGCGCGTCAACCTTTCGCCGGCTCCGATCCCAGAAGTACTCGATATCGAACGCGTCGGTCGTAACGACTCGGACATCGTGACCGTCACCCACCAGACGCTCCGCGATTTCCTGCACGACGAGTTCCGAGCCGCCGGGAAATGGATAGTAGCGGTGGTTGATAAGCACACAGCGCATCTGACTACGGTGTGCTAACCGGAGAAGCTCCCGGATTGAGAGCCGCGAGCCTGTCCCGCGCCTGTCCGGCGATCAAGGAATCCGGGGCGGCGTCGATGGCGCGCTGATACCATTCGAGAGCAGCGTCAGTATCGGGTGGCTCTTGAGATTCGTAGAACAGTCCCAGGTAGAACGGCGGCGCTGAGCTGGCTGGGTCAAGCTCGACGGCTCGCTTCAGTTGCAGCTCCGCGTCGAAGCTGTTTCCGGAGCGTTGAAGTGCCCGTCCGAACGCGAGCCGCAGCGTGGCGTCATCCGGGCGCTGTTCGATCGCCCGTTCAAACCACGGAAACGATTCGCTGATTCTGCCGCTGTTCGCCAGCACTTCCGCGAGCACGACCATCGAGTCGATGTCGTCCGGATCGTCCGCGATCGCCGTCTCCAACCGCGCCACTTCCGCTCCCGGAGTGACACGCACGATGTCATCGTCGATGTCGTCGTCCCCGCCGCCTGCGCCGAACGGAATCAACAGCAGAGCACTGCTGATCAGCAGCAGGACGATGATGCCAATCGCCACCAGCGTAAACGCGCGTGACATCGTCGAGGTCCGGCTGCCGCGTCGCGCCATCAGCGTCGCTCGCCTGACCGGGTCACGTTGCGCGCCGCGTCTCGAGCCGCCCGGGCGTCCGCCACCGTGATATGTCCTTCCGCCAAAACCTGCCCATCGATGACCAGGACAGGAATCCGGAAAATGAACTCGTCTTCAAGGCGTCGGTCCGCTGAGATATCCACGACGTCGACTCGAGCCGCGCCGAAGACGGAGCGAACCGCCCGTTCCGCGTCGCGGCAGAGCGGGCAATCCGCCTTCGAATAGAGTGTCGCGCGAGACGGCGGCAATTGACGCATAGACAGCGCCCTCATCGGCGGTTTCTGGGCAATTTGCGCCGTCCGTCGTTGGCCAGATGCTGTTGTGAGGGCGTCAGAATCATGCTATACTTTCCGTCGCTCGTAATGAGCCACGCGCCGAAGTGGCGGAACCGGCAGACGCGCTACGTTCAGGGCGTAGTGCCCGTAAGGGCGTGGGAGTTCAAATCTCCCCTTCGGCACCGTCGACCACGATTCGGGCAACCGGATCGTGCTTTAACAACTGAATGATACCGGACGGACGGTCGCTGGCAGCCGCCAGAGGAAAGTCCGAGCTGCATAGAGCGAGGGTGCCTGGTGAAAGCCAGGGAAGCGCGGGTCGATGCGCGCTGACAGTCCAGATTGGCGCGGTTGCGCGAGCAGCCGCGAGAGCAACAGAGACAATGCCCCGGCATGCCGGGGGTGAAAAGGGCAATCCTCCCCGCAGTAATCTCCGACTGGGCCGCAAGCAGGTTGCTCGCCGAGGCCCGAGGATGAGAGCAGGCGCTTCGGCGCCCGGCCCGCAAGGGTCGAGATAGATGACCGTCTAGAACAAAACTCGGCTTACGGTCCGGTGTCTTCTGTTTACGGTGCCCCTAGCTCAATTGGCAGAGCACTGGTCTGTGGCACCAGTGGTTACGGGTTCGAGCCCCGTGGGGCACCCCAGAGATCGATCATTCTCCCGTTGCAACGCGTCTCCATGACGCGGACGCGCGGGAGATTGATGTTGTCGTCTTCAAGGTCCCGGCCAGCCGAAACTCCGCGCGCAGTGTAAACTTCCAGACAGGTGAGCCAAATGTTGACGTCCGCGCCCTCGTAGCTCAAGGGATAGAGCACTTGTCTTCGGAACAAGGGGTTGGGGGTTCGAATCCCTCCGAGGGTACCGCGACGGCGGGCAGCATGCCCGCCGTTTTCGTTGTCTGCCGTCGCCCAAGCCGTGCGACAATCGCCGCGACGATGGTTGAGGTGAAGGGACAGACGAAATGCGCGCCGCGATCCTTTCGATCGGCTCCGAGCTCATGCACGGCTACCTGACCGACACGAACGCGACCTTTCTGACTCAGGAGATGAACGCGCTCGGCATCGAGCCGGTCGGCGTCAGCCAGGTTGGCGACGAGTTGCCACGGATCGTGACGGCCTTTCGCCGCGCGCTCGAGGACGCGGACCTCGTCATCGCGACCGGTGGCATCGGCCCAACCGACGACGACCTGACCCGCGAGGCCGTCGCTGAGGTCGTGGGCGAGCAGCCTAAGGTCGACGAGGTGATTGCGGACGGCATCCGACGCTTCTTTACGATGCGTGGCAGCGTCATGCCGGAACAAAACACCAAACAGGCCTGGATGATTTCCTCGGCCGAGTCACTGGCGAACCCGATGGGCACCGCGCCAGGCTGGTTCGTTCGCCACGGTGATAAACGCATCGTGATCATGCCCGGCGTCCCGCGTGAGATGTTTCGGATGTGGCGCGAGCAGGCCGTGCCGCGCGTGCTGGCCGGCTCAAGCGGTCGCTCAATCGTCTCGCGGACGCTGAAGACGATCGGAATTGGTGAGTCAGCCGTCGAGACGGAGATCCACGAGATCATCCGGCGCGGCCAGCCAACCGTCGCG
>JBBECJ010000178.1:0-4854 GCA_040881885.1 Thermomicrobiales bacterium
TGGTGAACCCAACCTCATGCCCCATCCCTCATACCTCATGCCCGCGGAACCAGCCGGTAGCCGGCGCGGATGAAGCGTGGGTGGCCGCCGGCGTCGCCGACGAACTGGGTGATGGAATGCTCCTCGCCGGGTTCGGCGCCGATAAACTCGTCATTGCCGATCGGCACGATGAATGACGGCGGCAGGACGATCTCCTCATGTGTCAGCGGATGGGTCATGACCGTCTCCAGCTTCAGCTTTCCGGTTTCGACCGTGACGGTCACGACGCCTTGCTTGCGCCTGTATTCACCGGCGTAGCGCTGCAAGTCGGCCGCCGGCATCTCGATCGGCGTCAGTAGCTCGTGTCGCAATCCGCAGTAACGTTCCAATGCCCAGTCGATGATCGGCTCGATCGCCTCCCGGCCTTTGCTGCTGTTGGTCAGGACCGCGATGGCGAAGTTCTTGTTCGGGACGGCGTACATTTGCGAGGTGTGCCCGTTCGTCCCGCCACCGTGATAGAGCACGCGATGACCGCCGAGCTCGCCAAGCGTCCAGCCGATGCCCCATTCGACCTGCGAGGTCACCCGCCGCTGCGGCTGCTGCATTGCGGCGACCGACTCGGGGGAGATGACGCCACCGGCTGGCACGCCGCCACTCATATGGAAGTCCACGAATTTCAGCACGTCCTCAACGTTCGAGATCGCGGCGCCGGCCGCCGCCGCGTTGCGCGGGATCGGCCACGGTCTGGCGACCTTCGGCTGCTCCTGACCGGGAAGCTGTGAGTGTCCGGCGGCGGCCGAATAGACGATGGCGTCGTTCGCGAACCAGAACGTGCGCTCCATCCCGAGCGGCCCAAACAGGCGCTCGTTCATGATCGTCTCGTAGGTCTGACCGAGGACGTTCTCCATAATACAGCCCGCGATGTAGAAACCGCTGTTGCAATAGCTCCACTGCTCGCCTGGCGCGGTGTCCTGTGTCCACTGCGGCGCATTGAGCAGCAGCTTCTCAGCAGCTTCTCGAGCGCGTCGTCTCCGACGCCGGTGTCATCGAAGATATCGCCCTCAAGACCGCTCTGGTGCGTTAGCAGGTGACGGACCGTGATCGTCTCCTGCGCCTTCTTGTCGGCCAGCGCCAGGTCCGGCAGGTACTCGGCGATCGGCGCGTCGAGCCCCAGCTTGCCCTGCTCGACCAGTTGGATGACGACGGTTGACGTCATCACCTTCGTGTTGGACCCGATCTGGAACAGCGTGTCGGCCCGCGTCGGATAGTGCGTCTCAAGGCTGATGACACCGTAACCGCTGCCTCGGAAATCTCCATCGATCAGCGTCCCAACCGCGAGACCCGGCGTCTGCGACTTCTGGCGGTGGTGTTCGACGACCTCGTCGAGCGTCTAGAAGGTTGGTGTGTCGACTGCCACGGAATGAACCCTCCCCCGTTGAGCGTGATGCGAAACCGGGTCCAGCCCCGCATCACGCATCACGTCCTACGAACGTCCCAGATGCCGGTCGTACCAGCCGGTCACTCGCTCAAGCAGGTCGAGCATGTGCTTGCGCTCCTGGAGACCGTGCGGCTCGCGCGGATAGAGGACGAGCTGCGTCTCGACGCCACGGCTCTTGAGCCCCTCGTACATCTCGAATCCCTGACTCGGCGGGACCCGGTCGTCGGACTCGCCGTAAAGGATCAGCGTCGGCGTCGTCGCGTTCTGGATTGAACGGATTGGCGAGAGACGCCAGTGTGTCTCCGGGTCCTCATCAACGCGACCCAGGTAGCCGTCGAAGACCGATCGGACATCGGCGGTGCCCTGGAATGAGACCCAGTTGGCGATACCCGCGCCCGAGACAGCCGCCTTGAAACGGTCGCTATGCGTCACCGTCCAGTTGGTCAGGAATCCGCCGCCACTCCAACCGCCGACGACGAGCTGGTCGGGATCGGCGATGCCTTCGTCGATCAGGTAATCGACGCCGGCCATCAGATCCTGCCAGTCCGGTTCGCCGTAACACTTCGTGATGCCGCACAGGAACTCGCTGCCGCGCCCGGACGAGCCGCGCGGGTTCGGCATCAGGACCGCGTAGCCACGCTGGGCCATGAACTGCCCCCAGTCGTGCCAGCCAGCGAAAGGCCTGATTGTCCAGGCGCCGCATGGGCCGCCGTGGATGTGCAGCAGGGTCGGGTAGCGCGTGCCTTCCTGGTAGCCAAACGGCAGGATCAGCAGTCCCTGAATCTTCAGCCCATCGGGCGCGGTCCACGCGATCTCGCGGATCTCGCCAAGATCGGCCTCGCGCAACCACGGGTTGAGGTCGGTCAGCTTGCGGGCGCTGCCGCCGGACCGCGCGACGTACATGTCGCCGTACGAGGTTGCGTCGGAGTGGACGAACGCGACCCGGCTACCGTCCGCCGAGAGCGAGAAGAGCGTCGCTGATCCCGGCGTCTCAGGGCCGTCGAAGAGCGGCTTGACCGTCTTCTGCTCGGGATCGACGACGCCGATCGTCCGCCGCTCGCCCTGCTCGACCGTTGTCACGACCTGGCCACCGTCAGGCAGCCACTGGATGCCGCCAAAGGACGCCTCGTGCTTCGGGACCATCACCCGCGACTCGCCGCCCGAGGCCGGGATCGTCCGCAGCGCAAAGAACGACGGCGTGACGTCCTCGCAGCCCATGAAACCGATCGTCGAGCCGTCCGGCGACCAGGCCGGTGTCGCCAGCAACCCCTCGAAGGTGCCGAGTATCTTCATCTCGCCGTCGAGGTCGAAGGTGACGAGGTCCGGCGCGAAGCCGTAGTGCGCCTTCGGCGTCAGCGCGACGACGGCGACGAAGCCGTTGCCGTCCGGCGCCCAGTCGAAGCCGCGTCCTGCCTGCGTCCCGACATGCAGATCTTCAGGTGAGACGCGCTTCGGTTCCGGCAACGCGTCAGTAGACAGCATCGCCGCGTCGTCCGGAACGTCGATCACGAATAGCCCGGCCCGAGCCGGCTTGTCGTCGATGATCTTGTGGTCGTTGCGCTCTTCCTTGCGCTTCTTCTCGTCTTCGTCCTCCTCTGACATCGCCGTGAAGGCCAGCCGTCTGCCCTCCGGCGACCACTGGATGGCCGTCACCGGCCCCTTCGCATCGGTCAGCCGTACCGCCTCGCCACCGGCCAGCGCCAGCACGTAGACCTGCGCCTTCCCGCGTTCCTTGCGGTCGGAGATGAAGGCGATCCGCGTCCCGTCCGGCGACCAGCGCGGCGTGTTGTCGGCCGCGTCGGATGTCGTCAGCCGCCGCGACGTGCCGCTATCGGTGTCGGCCAGCCAGATCGCCATCGACGGCAACTCGGCTTCCTTCGACGCGCTGGTTGTCACGTATGCGATCTGCCGCCCATCGGGCGAGATCTGGACATCGGCGACGACCGTCGCCGAAACTGCCTGCTCGAAGCTCAACATGCGTGTGTCAGCCACTACGCCCTTCCGTCCCTCCTGTTTGCAAACCCAGCCCACGCGGGCGCCTGTTCCGAGACAGTATGACCGATGCCGGAAACCACTCAAGGCGAAGGGTTCAATGTTCCGCGCGAATGATGCGACAATGGCCGGTGGCAGGCGGTTAGCAGTGAGTGGAAGGGCTACCAATGAACGTCTACATCTCCGTCGACATGGAGGGGATCACCGGCATCGTCCACGCCGACATGATGGGCGCCGATGGGCGCGAATACGACCGCGGACGGCGGCTGATGACCGGTGACGCCAACGCGGCCATTGAGGGCGCCGTCAACGCCGGCGCCGACTACATCCTCGTCGCCGACGGCCACGGCCCGATGCGCAACATCTTCTTCGAGGACGTCAACCCGCAGGCGTACCTGATGACCGGCAGCGCCAACGCGCGCGACTACTGCCAGCTCCAGGGCGCCGACACGCGGACGTTCGACGCGGCCATCTTCGTCGGCTACCACGCGATGGCGAAGACGCTCGACGCGATCGCGCCGCACACGATCGCTGGCGTCGCAATCCACGAGCTGCGCATCAACGGCCGCCCGCACGGCGAGACTGGCCTGAACGCCGCCATCCTCGGCTCGCTCGGCATCCCGGTCGTGATGGTCACCGGCGACACGACGACGATGGCCGAGGCAACCGCCTTCCTCGGCGAGGGCATCCAGACGGTGGCCGTCAAGGAGGCCACCGGCCGCAACGCCGCCATCTGCTACCCAGCCGCGACGACCCGCCCGGCCATCACCGCCGCCGCCGAGAAGGCGTTGAGAAATATCGAGTCCGCCCACGTCTACGACCCCGGCCAGCCGTTTAGCCTCGAAGTCACGTTCTTCAGCATGGCCCAGTGCGAGCGCGCTAGCCGCACCCACGGCATTGAACGCGTCGACGGCGTCAACGTCATCATCCACGGCGACACCCCTTGGGAACAGTACCGCAACCTCTGGTCTGGCTTGCGCTCAGCGCTCTACGAGCCTGCCAGCTGGCTGGCGTAGCGAGTTGAAAGTGGAAAGTGCAAGGGTAACAGCGGAAATTCAGTCAGACTCGGATGGCGCTCTCTGGCACTTTCTCCTGTGCACTTTCCGCTTTCAACTCGCCGCCCTTACACTGCCCCCGGCTAACCGAACCCGACACAGAGGGGATGGATGATGGAGAAGGTCCTTACATCGCTTGATTTCCGCAACATCGGGCCGACGCGCGGCGGACGCTGCATCGCGGTGACGGCCCATCCGGACAATCAGGCGCTGTACTACATGGGCACGACCGGCGGCGGAGTATGGAAGTCGGACGACGCCGGCACATACTGGCAGAACGTTTCGGACGGCTTCTTCAAGCGCGCGTCGGTCGGCGCGATCGCGGTCGCGCCGTCCGATCCGAACGTGATCTACGTCGGGATGGGCGAGTCAACGATTCGCGGCAATGTC
>JBBECJ010000179.1:0-4830 GCA_040881885.1 Thermomicrobiales bacterium
AGAGGGACCTGAGATGTCCAGGCGCCATGCCAGCGACTTTGCAATCGCCCTGACGAAACAGACTCATGGCTTGGCGCGTACTTGTGTATTTGGTACGGTTGTACGTTGGCTGGCCGAAAAACCAGCCCCGGCGTTAGAGCGCGCCTTGTGCGGGTCACGTCGTGATTGCGTTATCTGCAGGAAGGTCGACTGACTGATGGCCGAGCGTCACACAATCCAGGCGAGTGTCCGCACGATCCTTGGCAAGGAAACCAAGCGCCTTCGCAAGGCCGGGGAACTGCCGGGCGTCGTTTACGGACCGATCGTTCCCAATCCGATCTCCGTCACTGTCGACATGAAGGAACTCGACCGGATGTACCACGCGTACGGGTCGAACCTGCTGGTTGACCTTAGCGTCGATGGTGGGACCTATCCGGTGTACATGCGCACGGTGACAATGAACCGGATGGCGCGCCAGCCACAGCATGTCGAATTCTACGCGCCGAACATGCGGATCGTGATGACCGCCAACGTGCCGGTCATGATCGTCGGCGAGCCGGAAGACGATACCGCTCTGGTAACAGTCGCCCGCGAGTCGATCGAAATCCGCGGATTGCCGGACGCGCTGCCGTCGTCCTTTGAGGTGGATGTCTCCGGCCTGGCCGAGATCGACCAGGCGATCTACGTTCACGACCTGACCGTCCCTGAGGGCGTCGAAGTGCTCACTGACGGCGACGAGATGATCGTCAAGCTGAGCGCCCCGACCCTCCAGCGCGAGGCCGAAGAGGAAGCCGTCGAGGAGCTCGAGGCCGCCGCCGAGGCTGCCGAAGCCGAAGGAGCCGAGGACAGCGCCGAATCGTCCGAAGAGGACGAGTCCGGCGCCTAACCGCGCTTGCCCCGTCGCAACAGCGAGCCAAGGTCCGGCCGCGTCAGCACCCGCTTCGGGGGGCGCGCCGGGCCCGTCGCCATCTCCACCAGCGCCGCGTCTTTTTCACTCACGACGCGCTCAAGATCGCGAGCGTACCCCGCCGTCTGGCTGTAGAGCCGTTCAAGCTGGTGGAGATACGCGCCGGCGGTGTCTACACCACGGCTTGCCCCGAGCTTCCATGGTTTGGCGCAGTAGGCCAGCAGCGGCGCGCTGACCGCCTCCCATGTGCGGTTCACGGCAAGCGTCGCGAGATTGGCGCGCATCGCTCGCGCGCGGTTGCGGTCGAAGGCGCGTTCAATCGCGGCGGCGACGGCGTCAATGTCGCCAGGCGGCGCGACCTCGCCGATGTCGTGCTCGATGACGGCGTCGGCCAGCACGTCCCCGGCCGTCACGACGGCCGGCAGGCCGCACCAGATGTTGTCCAGCATCCGCGTCCGGTACGCGTAGCGCGCCTCGACCGTCGCGACATGCAGCGAGAGGGCCAGATCAGACTCCAGCAGCCAGTTCTGGCGCTGGTCGTACGGAACCCAGTCGTTGAAGAAAACGTGCGTGTCGAGCAGTTCCAGTTCGCTGGCGAGGTTGCGCGCGGCTCCAGCGACCTCCATCTCCGCCACCTGCGAGCCGGGGCTGCGGGTTCCCATGAAGACCAGTTTCACGCGCGGCTCGCGGGCGACGACGAGCCTGGTCGCACGTATCGCCGTCAGGGGGTCGAGCCAGTTCCAGAGACCACCATTCCAGAGCAGCACGATGTCGCCGTCGTTGATTGCGTCGATTGTTCCACGCGGACCTGGTCCCGTTTTGATCGGCTTGTCCGGCGGTAGGCCGAACGGGACGACATCGAGCAGCGTCCGCAATTCGGGGTTGGCCTGGGCGTGGGCCAGGTCCAGCCTTCCGGCCGTCGCCAGCGCGCCGAGCCAGAAATCGCGCTGCCGCTCCGAGGCACACAAAAAGAAGTCGCCAAGCGACAGTAGCCGGGTGAGGATCGTGACATCGTCCTTGCGGTTCGGCTCGCCCCGCTCCGGGTCGATCCGCGAGTACTCAAGCTTTTCGAGGATCCACGGCGCATACAGGTCCACGACAAGCGCCCGTGACGCCAGCACATCGGCGTCCGTATACAGGTAGGGCAGATGCTGGGCGACAACGACATCGTGGGCGGCGACGAGTTCGGCGAGCCGACGGCCGCGATCATCTTCGCTCGCGTCGCTGCCGCCGTACGGCACGATCGTGACGCCGGAAGGCGCTTCGAGCGTTATTGCGTTCGGCGTCGCGAGGGTGACTGGCTGTTGGGCGCCAATCACCCTCGCCAGGTTCCAGTAGCGGATGCCGGAGCCTGCCATCCGCTCGCCGACTGTGTCGGAAGCGATCAGCAGCACGTTCGGTCGGGCGTCATCCATGCTGGTCCCTGTCACTAGCGGCTATCATTGCGCGTCGTGGCGCACGGGTGGGGAGGCAGGATGGCGGTTCCCGGCTGGACGGCAGTTGTCGTCAACTATAACGGCGCGGGGTACATTGACGCATGCATGCAAGCGTTGGAGCGAACACGTCCGCGGCCAACCGAAATCGTCGTCGTTGACAACGCCTCAACCGATGACTCGCTCCAGGAGCTACACGCATTCCCGCGCGTGAACCTGCTGGCCCAACCGCGCAACCTCGGCTTCGCGGGAGGCGCCAACGCCGGGTTTGCGGCGGTCGAGACTGACGTGGCGCTGCTACTGAACCCGGATGTCGAAGTCGATCCCGGCTTCGGACAGGGCCTCCTCGACGCATTCGCCGCCGACGGCCGGCTCGGCGCGGCCGGGGCGCTGCTGCGCTACCCGGACAGCGACATCATCCAGCACGCCGGCGGCGTCATCGAGCGTCCACTAGTGACGACGGCCCACATTGCATACGGCCAGCACATCGCCGACACGCGGCTGGCCGAAACCGACGTCGACTTCGTCACCGGCGGGGCGATGGGGCTTCGGCTGCGCGCGGTGCGCGACATCGGCGGGTTCGATGAGGCATTTTCTCCTGTCTATTACGAGGATGTCGACCTGTGTGTCAGGCTGCGCGACGCCGGTTGGGGCGTGCGTTTCATCCCGACCTTGCGTGCGTCCCACCACGAGGGTGTGACGCTGGAACGTGGCAACGCGTACCACCAGCACCTGCATCGCAATCGCATCCGCTTCGCGCTGAAGCACCTGACAGGGCATGAGTGGCGCGCGAGCTTCGTGCCGGCCGAGCACGAGCGATTGCGTCATGAGCTGCACACACTGGTCGAGGACGGCTGGCCAGGCCACTCAGGCGCGGCTGCGATTGAGTCGCTTCTACGCGGCTTTGAAGGGGCCGAAGGCTGGAACCCACCGCCGATGCTGCACGCGCCGCCGCCGGCAATCCTCGAAGGGCGCATCGACGCCGCCCGTCGGCTGGTCGCGCCGCCGGACGACGAACCAGGCAGGTTGCCACCGATCGCGCTCCATGCGCTGGGCCTTGTCCGCGATGTCGGGTTGCGCCGTCAGGTCAGGATCGCGCTCGACCAGCAGCACAACTTCAACGAGGCCATCGTCCACGCGCTTGAGGCGCAGGATGTCATGAACCGCGAACAGACCGCGATGACGCTTCTGCTGGCGCTGGATATCCTCGGACAACTACGCTTCAGTCAGTCGGAAACAGCCGCGCCGCCAGCGGAGCAATGAGTGGCGGTCGAGGGTCTCCGCCCTGGTACGCGCTCCAGCCCCAGACCATTCCCGGCAGGAACGGCAGGAGGAACAGCACCGGCAGGAGACACAGAAACAGCAGGTCGGCGCGCAGCATCCAGATCGCCGCGATGACGGCCAGCGCGAGCGCCACGATGAAACCAGCCGACCAGAGCAACGCCTGTCCCGCATGGCGCTTCATGAAGAGGTCGTGCTTCAGGTCTGACGCGAGCACAACCAGCGGCACAACCGGCGTGAAGACGTAGCCGAGCGCCGTGATGAGCCGCTGCTGCTGGTTCGTCTGCTCAGCCAACCTGGTATCGATCGTAGACGGCGCTGAAGGTCCCGCCCTCGAGCAATTCCTGGCGCATATTGGTTTCCGCCACGGCCAGCGATTCGACCTCGTCGAGCACCTCGGCTGCCAGTTCGACCGGCACGACGACGACGCCGTCCGCGTCGCCGATAATGAAGTCCCCTGGCCGGACCACAACGCCGCCGATCGTGACCGGGTGGCCGTAGCCGCTCATCCGCCAGCGGCGGATCGAGCTGGACGGCGAGCGGTAGCGCACAAACGCCGGGAAGCCCATCGCCAGCATCTGCGTCACGTCGCGCGTCGCGCCGTCGATAACGACGCCGCTGGCGCCGCGCCCACGGGCCGCCGTGCTCATCAGCTCGCCCCAATGGGCCGCGACCGTGTCACCGCTGGTGTCGACGACGATCACGGTCCCAGGCAAGACGCTGTCGAGGAACTGCTTGCGCATGTCCCAATCATCTGGCTCCAGATCGGTCGCCGGCGCTCCTTTGCAGGTGAAGGCCGGGCCGGCAACACGCGCCTCCAGCGTCAATCCCTGGATCGAACCGTCGACGATCTGATTGAGATATCCGCGCTTGTCGAGAACGTCGGCGACGGCGCCGCTGTAAGCGCTTTTGTAGCGTTCTGTCAGGTCCGCGACCGACTGTTCGTCCATCTCGTCCGCCTCTCACACCAAACCGGCCGCCCGCGCGAGTCTACGCGCCAGCAAGCACACGAATCAAATTGCCCTACGGACTGGATCTGCCTGCTCCTATCGCAGTCCCGCGATCGGCGGCTCGTCACGCAGGCGTGCCATTGAGTAGGCGTCCGCCCAGCCTCCCTCACGAAATGCATAGGCGACGGGAGTGCCCTCGATGACGAAACCGAATCGCTGGTAGAGCCGGACGGCCGGATCGTTGTCGGCATAGACCTCAAGCTCGAGCCGGCGCAGGTTG
>JBBECJ010000180.1:0-4794 GCA_040881885.1 Thermomicrobiales bacterium
CGCACCTGGGCCGGATGGGGTCGCTCGAAGCGATTGCCGAGACGAAGGCTGAGCTGGTCGACGCCCTGCCGGAGAGCGGCGTCGCGATCCTGAACATCGACGACGAACGCGTGCGCCAGATGGCGAGCCGCGCGAAGTGTGATGTTGTCTTCTACGGCCTCGACGCCGCGGCCGACATCCGCGCGACCGACCTCGAGAGCCACGGTCTGGAAGGCATTTCCTTCACGCTCCACCACCGCAAGCGGCGCGACCACGTCACTGCCCCACTGCTGGGCCGGCATAGTGTCCACATGGCGCTGGCGGGCTTCGCGGTCGGCTTCCAGCTTGGGCTGGCCTTCGAGGAGATCGTGGCCGGCTACCAGCAGCCGAACATCCAGCTCCGGCTGCTGCTCGTCCCGGCCATCAATGGCGCGACCCTGCTTGATGACACCTACAACGCCAACCCGGCCTCCAGCCTGGCCGCCCTCAATCTGCTCGAAGAGCTTGACGCGCGCCGCAAGGTGGCCGTCTTCGGCGACATGCTGGAGCTTGGCGGCTTCGAGCATGAGGGACATCGGATCGTTGGCGACCGCGCCTCGCAGGTTGTCGACGCGCTGTACGTGATGGGCGAACGGGCGCGGATCATCGGCGAGCAGGCGATGCAGGCCATGCCCTCGCTGCCGGTCGTCTTTCTCGACGACAAGCCGGGGCTGCTCGACGCGCTACGCGACGGCCTGCGTGATGGCGACCTCGTCCTCATCAAGGGTTCGCGCGGCATCGAGCTTGAGACGGTCGTCTCCGAACTGCGCAACGAGCGGGACGAGGAGTAGCGGGCTTGTCGCACATGCTCCTTCCCGTCCTCAGTCTGGTTGGCGATATTCGCCGGTGGTTCGAGGACGAGTCGATCCTGCCGCTCGACCCGCTCGACAACCTGGCGATCTCGCTGGCGCTCTCCGGCGTCGCCTTTCTGATCACCGTCATGCTTGGCAAGCCGTACATCGAATGGCTCAAGGCGCACGGGATCGGCAAGCAGATTCGTGTCGACGGCCCGGAAGGGCACTTCTCCAAGACCGGCACGCCGACGATGGGCGGCATCATGTTCACGTCGGTCGTTGTCCTGCTGACGCTAATCTTCAACCTCGTTGGCCGCGAGGCAATGCTGCTGCCGCTCTTCGTGCTGGTTGGCTGCTCGTTCCTCGGCGCGCTCGACGACAAGCTCAACCTGGTCGGCGGGACCTCGGCCGGCCTGAGCGAGAAGTACAAGATGCTGCCGCTGCTGCTCTTCGCGGCCGTGACCGCCTTTGTGCTGTACTACCCGCTCGACCTGCAACGCATCTTCATCCCGTTCGTCGGCCAGTACGACATCGGCCTGTTCTACATCCCGATCGCGACGCTCGTCATCGCCGGCTCTGCCAACGCCGTCAACTTCACCGACGGACTCGACACACTGGCCGGCGGGACGGCCGCCGTCGCCTTCACCGCCTACGGGATCATCGCCTTCCTTCAGGGCCAGGTGCATGTCGTCACCTTCTGCTTCATGATGGTTGGCGCGCTGTTCGGCTTCCTCTGGTACAACGCCCATCCGGCCCAGGTCTTCATGGGCGACACCGGCTCGCTGGCGCTCGGCGCGTCGCTTGCGACGGCGGCCTTCATGACCGGCCAGTGGCTGCTGCTGCTGGTGGTCGGCGCCGTTTTCGTCGCCGTGGCAGGCTCGGTCATCCTGCAACGCTACTGGTTCAAGTACACGCGCATCCGCTACGGCCAGGGACAGCGCATCTTCCGGATCGCGCCGCTGCAACATCACTTCGAGGCGATTGGCTGGTCGGAGACTCAGATCACGATGCGCTTCTGGCTGGTGGGCATGATGAGCGGCCTGCTGGGCGTCGCGCTGGCGCTAGCCCCGGCATGAGAAACGACGGGACGCCGGACGCCGGACGCCGGACGTGGGATGAGATATCCTCCGCGTCCCGCGTCCCGCGTCCCGCGTCCCCGGAATCTGGCCTGCGCGACAGGCGCGTCCTGCTGATGGGACTCGGCAACCGTCAGGGCGGCCTCGGCGTCGCCCGCTACCTGGTCGAGGCCGGCGCCGATGTGCGCGTCACCGATCTGCGTGATGAGACCGCCCTGGCAGCGACGCTGGCCGATCTGGCCGGCCTGCCGGTTGGGTTCACGCTCGGCCGCCACGACGAAGGCGACATTCGTTGGGCCGAGGTCATCGTCCGCAACCCGGCTGTCCCGCGCGAATCGCCATGGCTAGCGCTGGCGCGGAGCCTCGGAAAGCGGATCGAAATGGAGATGACGCTCTTCTTCCGCGCCTGCCCGGCGCCGATCGTCGGCGTGACCGGCACGAAGGGCAAGACGACGACGGCGACGCTGCTGGGCCAGATGCTGCGCCAGCGCTGGCCGGACGCCGTCCTGGCCGGCAACATGGCCGTCTCGGCCCTCGGCCAGCTTGCGACGATCCGGCCCGACACGCCGGTCGCGCTCGAACTGTCCTCGTTCCAGCTCGAAGCCCTCGACGAACAGCGCCTCGCGCCACACGTTGCCGTCATCACCAACATCTCGCCCGACCACCTCGACCGCTATCCGTCATTCGACGACTACGCGTTGGTTAAGGGCGCGGTTGCCCGCCACCAAAGCGCCAACGACTGGCTGGTCGTGCCCGACGGTGATCCGGTGGTCGATCGCGTCGTTGATGGCGCAACGACGAACCGTGTGTCGTTCGCGGCGTGTCCGCCCTCCGGTAGGGGCGGGCACGCGCTCTGGATCGCTGATGACCGATTTACGGGCGTCTGGGACAGCCAGCCGGTCGACCTCGGCCCGGTCGATGCCCTGCGACTGCCCGGCGAGCATTCGCGGCTGAATGCCCTCGCTGCGGCAGGTGCGGCGCTGGCGATGGGCGTGACGCCCGAACAGATCGCGCGTGCCATCTCCGCGTTCCGAGGTGTGCCGCACCGGATGGAGCATGTCGCGACGATCGGCGGCGTCGAGTACATCAACGACACGGCCGCGACCGCCCCGGCGGCTGCCGTCGCGGCGCTACGGGCGTACGCGGGTCGGGAAATCGTCGCGATCGCCGGTGGATACGACAAGCAACTTCCGATCGAGCCGTTGACTGACGAACTGGTCAGGCTCGCCGCGCGCGTCGTCCTGCTCGATGGGACGCTGACTCCGCGCCTGCGTGAGCTACTGGACGAGCGCGGCTACGGCTCGATCGACGGCCCGTTCGGCTCGATGAATGAGGCCGTCCAGCGGGCGGCTGCGGTCGCTGGGCCCGGCGCGGTCGTCCTGCTCTCGCCCGGGACGGCCAGCTTCGGGATGTTCCGCGACGAGTTCCACCGTGGCGAGGCGTTCCGGGCGGCAGTCGCCACGCTCGAGTGGGAGGCAGCGTCATGAACGCTCGCGCACGAGCCAGCCTGCGCAAGGCGCCCCGCTACCACGAGCCGGACTGGTGGCTGCTCTCGGTCCTGCTGACACTGGTCATGTTCGGAACCGTGATGGTCTTCTCGGCCTCCTTTCCGCAAACTGCCGCCGCGGCCGGGCTGGCGCGTTATTCGGAGTTGATTCGGCAGATCGCCTATGCCGCCGTCGGTGGACTTGGGATGCTGGCCGCGATCCGGATTGACTATCACCGCTACGCCCGATTCGCCTTCCCGGCGTTGCTGGCGATCATGCTGCTGCTGGCGGCGCTCGTCTTCGTCCCCGGCGTCGGGACCGAGATCTACGGTGCCAAGGCGTGGATCCTGGTCGGGCCGGTCTCGTTCCAGCCCGCCGAAGTCGCCAAGCTGGTGATGATCCTCTACATGGCGACCTGGTTCGCCGGCAAGGGCGCACGGGTGCGCTCGTTCTCTTACGGACTGGTCCAGTTCTCGGTCCTGATGGGCATCCTGGTCGGCCTGCTGATGCTCCAGCCGGACCTCGGGACGGCGACGCTGCTCGTCACGGTCGGCGTCGCGATGTTCTTCGTGGCCGGGGCCGCGCCGCTCCAGTTCGCGGCCTTCATCATCCTCGGCTCGGCCTCGTTCCTGGCGCTGGCGCTCTCGGCCTCCTATCGCCGCGAACGGCTGCTCGTCTTTCTCAACCCCGATACGGATATCCGCAACCTCGGCTGGCAGCTCTTCCAGGCGCGGCTGGCGCTCGGATCAGGCGGGTTATTCGGGCTGGGGCTGGGCGCCAGCCGTCAGAAATTCTCCTGGCTGCCGGCTGCCGAGCACGACGCCATTTTCGCCGTCATCGGCGAGGAACTTGGGCTGGCCGGTTGCGCGTTCGTGCTGATGCTGTTTGTCGCCTTTGCCTGGCGCGGCTTCCAGATCGCGCGGCGCGCTCCCGACACGCTCGGGACGCTGATCGCGGTCGGCATTACGACCTGGGTCATCTTCCAGGCGGCTTTCAACATCGGCGGCGTGACGCTGGCGATCCCCTTCACCGGCATCCCGTTGCCGTTCATCTCGTCGGGCGGGACGGCGCTGGCGGTCGCGATGACCTCAGCCGGCATCCTGATCAACATCTCGCGCCAGACCCTCTCGACCACCGAGCTGGCGCCGCGCCGCGCCACGTCAAGTAAGTCTACGTCCCGCCAAACCCGCCGCGCGCACCCGGTCCCGGCCAGCAGCCGCGCCCGCGCCCGCACGCGCGCCCAGCAGGCCACCGCGCCACGCGGCCAGCCGTTCGGCCGCGCCGCTCCGCAACGGGCCGAGACAGGACGGTGGGAATGACTCGTGCCTCGATGCGCCTTCACGTCTCGATCGATATCTCCGATTGCGCCGGAAGTAGGGGCCGTGCCTTGTGCCGGCCCTGCTCCCCGCCCACTCGGCC
>JBBECJ010000181.1:0-4779 GCA_040881885.1 Thermomicrobiales bacterium
CCTTGCTGCTGCCTCCCGTAGGAGTCGGGGCCGTGTCTCAGTCCCCGTGTGGCTGATCGTCCTCTCAGACCAGCTACCGATCATCGCCTTGGTAAGCCGTTACCCCACCAACTAGCTAATCGGACGCAGCCCCCTCCTGGTACGCCTCTCGGCTTTCCTCAATCAGGTCCCCCCAACTGAGCACATGCGGTATTACACTCCGTTTCCGGAGGATATCCCCCACACCAGGGCAGGTCAGCTACGTGCTCCTCACCCGTCCGCCACGGTCACGCTCCCGAAAGAACGCCCGTTCGACTTGCATGCATTAGGCACGCCGCCAGCGTTTATCCTGAGCCAGGATCAAACTCTCCATCAAGAGTTTCCCATCGTTGCCGATGGGTCTGCTCATTACTATCTTTGGTTCGCTCACCAAGCACCCATGTGTCGCCACACAACTACCCGGCAAACGCCCACACGCTCGCGAATCACGTCTCAGTTGGTAAGGTGCGGCGGTCATCGAGGCGCTGAAAAACCCGCCGATTCTGGCGGGCGACGTACGGGCCTGGTGTCTGATGAAATCAGATCCGACAGCTCAGCGCACGTTCGCTCCTCTACATACCGTTGCCTCTCGGCCCTTCAGCCCGGGCATGTGTCACACGCCCGTACCGAAGCTTTGGAAGCATACCGGGTGCCTGACGGCTTGTCAAGGGGGATTCCGCAATTCTCGCGCAACCGCCTTGCTATCCGGAACACTTCCGCTCAGCGTCGTTGCTGAAGCCTTAAAAGGATACCATTTGAGTCGGTTCAGGTCAAGGATTGTGACGAGTTCGACGCACCTGATACCTGTGAAATTGCGCGAGCCATCCACCGGGTAACTCATCCCGACGCGAAGGGGAATCAGGATCGCCCGGACGGGATAGCGTCATCCCGGCGACGCCACCCCGCCAATCGAAACGCGTGATCCAGGCTCAACACTCAGCTACGCGCCAAGCCGAGCGATGATTGCGTCTGCCATCGCCGACGTTCCGGACGCCTTCGTGCGATCCCGATCCGGACGCAAATCATAGGTGACGTGCTTGCCCTCGGCAATGATTCCGGCGACCGCGTCTTCGACAGCCTTGGCCGCCTGAAGCTCCCCCAGATGGCGCAACATCATCGCGCCACTCAGGATCATCGCCGACGGGTTCGCTTCGTTCTTGCCGGCGTGCGATGGCGCGCTGCCGTGGATCGGCTCGAAGATCGCGGCCGTCTCTCCGATATTAGCGCTCGGAGCGACTCCGAGGCCCCCGACCATTCCAGCCGTCAGGTCGGACAGCACATCGCCGTAGAGGTTCGGCATGACGAGCACGTCGTAATCCTCGGGCCGCTGCATCAACTGCATGCACATGTTGTCGACGATCCGGTCATTGAAGTCGATCTGCGGGTAGTCCCTGGCTACATCCTGCGAAATCCTGAGGAACAGACCGTCACTGAACTTCATGATGTTGGCCTTGTGGACCGCCGTGACGAGCTTGCGCTCGTTCTTGATCGCGTATTCGAAGGCATAACGGACGATTCGCTCCGAGTTCTCAGGCGTGATCAACTTGATCGAGATAGCGGCGCTGGCGGGCACCTTCCTCGGCGACAGGCGGTTGATCGTCTCGATAACCTCCCGCGTGTCATCGGCGCCCGTGTCGAACTCGACACCCGCGTAGAGGTCTTCCATGTTCTCACGGACGATTACCAGGTCGATGTTCGAGAAGACAGAGCGGACACCAGGGAAGGTGCGCGCCGGGCGCAGGTTGGCGTAAAGCTGCAACTCGTGACGCAGCGCGACATTCACGCTGCGGAAGCCGGTGCCGAGCGGAGTCGTCAGCGGACCCTTGAGAGCGATGCTGTTGCGTCGGATCGATTCAAGGACACTTTCGGGAAGCACCTCGCCGGTCTTCTCCAACGCGCCGACGCCGGCGTCCTCGATATCCCAATCGAAGCCGATCCCGGTCGCCTCGAGGACGCGCCGGGTCGCTTCCGACACTTCCGGCCCAATACCGTCTCCGGGGATCAACGTGACCTGATACGCCATGCTCTTCGCTCCTGTTTCTGTGCCTTATCGCTCGCCGCTGGCCGTTACTCATGCGGGTGGGTCGTGGCTGCGATGAACCGCTACGTATCTCAGCATCGTGATTCTATGCGTCCGCGAAAAGGGGTGTCAAACAGACCCAGGTGATTCGCGCCAGCCAGCGCGACGTTGTGCTCCAGGCCTCGCCCGTCTTTGATCCTCGGGTGACGACGAATGATAGCCCCACCCATTACAATGCCGGCATGTCGATGACAGGCTCGCCATGAACACACGCAGCTTTCGCGAACGCTACGCAGGCGCGCTCGGAGCGCCGGCTACGCTTGATCCTGAACCTGTCACGCCGCCGGACTGGCCGCTGCCGCGCGGAGCGCGTCTGTCCAGCAATTCAGCAGGCGAATGCGGTGTCCACGACATGGTCTACGCCGGCCCGGAAATCGCAGCGACGTTCGACGCCTTCCGTGATTGTCTCCTGACTGTTTCGGGCCGCTATCATGACCCACGCGACATGATCTTCCTCGACACCGAAACGACGGGCCTCTCCGGCGGAACTGGAACGCATGTCTTCCTCGTGGGCATCGGACGATTCACGGGCAACGCGTTGCATGTGCGCCAGTACTTTATGCGACACCCTGGGGAAGAGCGGTCGCTTCTCGCCGCAGTCTCCGCCGATCTCCGCGACCTTGTCACGCTCGTTACCTACAACGGCCGTTCGTTCGATGTCCCCCTACTCGAAACGCGCTACCGAATGCATGGTCAGGCATTCGCCGCGCCCGAACAACACGTCGATCTGCTCGCGCCGGCGCGAGCGATCTGGAAGCACCGCCTTCCGTCGTGCTCGCTCGGGACGATCGAGCGGATGGTTTTGGGCGTCGAGCGGGAGCTGGACGCGCCGGGATGGCTGATCCCGCAACTGTATTTCGACTATCTGCGAACGCGCCGAATTGAGGTTTTGGAGCCGGTCTTCGAGCACAACCGAATCGACATCGTGACGCTCGCGCGTCTGACGGCGCTGGTCCAGACCTACGAGGCCGGCATCAGTACGCCGCCCAACGACATCGACCGGTTGGCGGTTGCGCTCCATCAGCTTCGTCGTTTCGGGAACGACCAGGCGATTGCCCTGATTCAGGAGCTCTGGCGTCTGCCAACGGTCCCGGCCGAATTTCGGCTACGGGCTCTCCGCGACCTGTCGGTCGTCCTCAAGCGCCGGCGCAGGCACGCCGACGCCGCCGAGCAGTGGATCGCGGCACAGACTGACCCGAGCCGGGCGGTGCGGCTCTTCGCGGCCGAGGAGCTCGCGAAGCATCTCGAACACCGCGAGCGCGACCACGCCCGCGCGCTCGAGATCACCCGACGCGGAGCCGACGGCGCGGCGTTGGCGGAGGACGCCGCCGCGATCGCGGCCTTTGAGCATCGCCTACGGCGGCTGGAACGAAAACTTGGGACGGCAGGATGAGATGGCCAGCTCGCCACACTACCAGCGTGAGAAGAGGAAATTGTGAGCAAATCCCAACCTCGGCAGCCGGTTGTGCTCGTCATTCTGGACGGCTGGGGGCTGGAACCTCCTAGCCCTGGTAACGCGATCGAAATTGCGGAAACGCCTGTCTTCGATCGTCTCTGGACGATGTTCCCGCGCTCGACGTTGAAAACGAGCGGGGTTGACGTAGGACTTCCGCGCGGCCAGATGGGCAATTCCGAAGTTGGCCATCTCAATCTGGGAGCCGGGTTCGTCGTCTACCAGTCGATCACGCGGATCGACCTCGCGATTGAAGACGGATCATTCTTCCGTGATCCAGTCCTGGTCGACGCCGCGCGGAGAGCGAGTGAGGGCGGCCAGACGCTGCACCTGATCGGCTTGCTGTCCGATGGCGGCGTCCACTCTCATATTCGGCACCTGGCCGCGCTACTGGAGCTCGCGGCACGCGCCGGCGACACTCGGGTAGCCGTACACGCGTTCCTCGACGGCCGCGACACGTCTCCGACTGGCGGGGCCGGCTATCTGGCGGAGACACAGCGGTTGATCGAGCAGAACGCAGTTGGACGAATCGCCTCGGTCGTCGGTCGCTACTATGCGATGGACCGAGATCGACGCTGGGAGCGCACGCGTGACGCGTTCGATCTGTTGGTTCGCGGCGCCGGAGAGTTGGTCCACGATCCGATCGCCGCCGTCGAAGCGCAGTACACCAACAACGTGACTGACGAGTTCATGCCGCCGATCGCCGTCATGAACGACGCGGGCGAACCGACTACGATCCAGCCAGGGGACATCGTCATCTACTTTAACTTCAGAGCCGACAGAGCCCGCCAGCTAACGCAGGCACTGGCCGGCCCGCCGATCGACGGTCAGGAGTTTGACGCTCCACGAGACCTGACGTTTGTGACGATGACCGAGTACGCCGACTACCTCCCGACACTCGTTGCGTTCCCCGCGATCAATGTCGTGTCCCCGCTTGCGCGAGTCATCTCGGATGCCGGACTGCGGCAATTCCACACCGCCGAAACGGAGAAGTACGCGCACGTGACATATTTCTTCAATGGCGGGCAGGAGGAGCCATTCGAGGGAGAAGTCCGCAGTTTGGTCCAATCCCCGAAGGTCGCCACCTACGATCTGCAACCGGAGATGAGCGCCGAAGGTGTTGGCAGCGCGGCTTGTGCCGCTGTCGCGAGTGGCGAATACGCGATCGTCGTCATCAACTTCGCGAATCCCGACATGGTTGGGCACACGGGCGTGATCAGCGCGGCCG
>JBBECJ010000182.1:0-1218 GCA_040881885.1 Thermomicrobiales bacterium
CCTGCTCAATGTCAGCTCGGAAACCGGATGGCCCGCCATGACCTGCCGTCGTTCGGTTGCGAATCCAGTTTGGAACTCTGCAAGCCGGCAGTCTATCATCGTCTGCCGAATGCCGCGCGAGCGCCGGTTGCCGGCGCGTCGATCGACGAGGGGGAACACGTGAGCCAGCCGAGGAAGACCGCGCTTATCACCGGCATCACCGGCCAGGACGGCTCATACCTGGCCGAACTGCTGCTCTCGAAGGGCTACCGCGTCGTCGGCATGATGCGCCGCACGAGCACCGAAACGGTTGGCCGGATCGGCCATTTGCTCGATCAGCTCGAGCTCGTCCACGGCGACCTGCTCGACCAGCTCTCGCTGATCAGCCTCGTCCGCGACTACCAGCCCGACGAGGTCTACAACCTGGCGGCGCAGTCCTTCGTCCCGACCTCCTGGCAGCAGCCAGTCCTGACCGGCGAGTTCACCGCTCTCGGCGTTACTCGGATCCTCGAAGCCGTCCGACTTGCCAAGCCCGACGCGCGCTTCTACCAGGCGTCGTCGTCCGAGATGTTCGGCAAGGTTCAGGAAGTCCCTCAGAACGAGCAGACGCCTTTCTACCCGCGCTCCCCCTACGGCGTCTCGAAGGTCTACGGCCACTGGATCACCGTCAACTACCGCGAGTCGTACAACCTCTTCGCGGTCTCCGGCATCCTGTTCAATCACGAGTCGCCTCGACGTGGCCTGGAGTTCGTGACGCGCAAAGTGACGCACGGCGTCGCGCGGATCAAGGCAGGCGAGGCGACGACGCTGCCGCTCGGCAACCTCGACGCCCAGCGCGATTGGGGCTTCGCCGGTGACTACGTCCGAGCCATGTGGTTGATGCTGCAACAGGACCAGCCCGACGACTACGTGATCTCGACCAGCCGAACCCACACCGTCCGCCGCCTCTGCGAGATCGCCTTCGAGGCGGCAGGGCTCAAGTGGGAGGACCACGTCGTCATCGACGAGCGATTCTTTCGCCCGGCCGAGGTCGACTTGCTGGTTGGCGACGCCGAAAAGGCTCGCGCCGAGCTGGGCTGGTCACCGGAAGTCAGCTTCGAGCAGATGATCGTCGACATGGTCACCGCCGACATCGACCTCATCCGCAGCCAGCCACGCGGCATGTGGCCCCTCAACGTCCGCTACACGTAACGTGTCAGGTGACAGACTTCAGGTGTCAGGAGTTGGATCGTGAGGCGT
>JBBECJ010000182.1:1228-4767 GCA_040881885.1 Thermomicrobiales bacterium
ACGGGCGCGTTCCTCCACCACAGACCAACTCCTGACACCTGAAGTCTGTCACCTGACACCTCGATTGACTGCTTGACAAAGACGAACGCCCGTTCTACTATGTGTACGTACATATGTTCGGCTTGTTTGTTCTACGATCGAGGAGTCACCGATGTCCCAGCAGGTATCCCGCCAGATCGCGTTGATGGCCGTCTTCACGACCTGCATCCTCCTGACCGCGCTCGTCCTCATCCTCGGCTTCAACGGCGACACCGGCGCCGCGATGTCGCAGGCCACGCCGCTGGCCGTCATCCTCGGCGGGGCGCTGACTTTCCTCGTCGCGCACTCATCCTCGTCGCGCTGCTAACACTCCACGCGCTCCCAGGATGACGGTCTGCGCAACGCGATTCGCTGCGGTCATGTTATGACGACTTCTTGACCGACCGCGTCCGAGCATGGTACCTTCAGGATCGCAAAGTTTGTGATGTCCTTCACGAAACAGAAGCATGGACGCTCGTGTTCGGTGGTAGTCTTCCCGCTCAATTGAGGCGCGTCAGGCGTTAAGCCCGCCGTCCCGTGTGGACGGCAAGCCCGGCCGTGCCGTTGAGCCGAACTGCCAACCCGAAAGAGAGCCATCCCGTGAAAGACAAGCCACAGGTTTCGAAGGTCGTCCTCGCATACTCTGGCGGACTCGACACCTCGATCATCATTCCCTGGTTGAAAGAGAACTACGGCTGCGAGGTGATCGCCTTCGCCGCCAACGTCGGTCAGGCCGACGAGCTCGACGGCCTCGAAGAGAAGGCGCTCGCGTCCGGAGCCTCGAAGCTGTATGTCGAGGATCTGCGCGAGGAGTTCCTCAAGGAATACGCCTTCCCGACCCTGCGCGCTGGAGCGGTCTACGAGCGTAAGTACCTGCTCGGCACCAGCCACGCCCGCCCGATCATCGCCTCGCATCAGGTCGCGGTCGCCAAGCTTGAAGGCGCCGACGGCCTCTGTCACGGCTGCACAGGCAAGGGCAACGACCAGGTCCGCTTCGAGCTGACCTATCAGGCGCTCGCGCCCGAGATGGCCGTCATCGCCCCCTGGCGCGAGTGGGATATCCACTCGCGTGAGGACGCCATCGACTACGCCAAGATGCACGAGATCCCGATCCGCGCCTCGCGTGAGAACATCTACAGCCGCGACCGCAACATGTGGCACTTCTCCCACGAGGGCGGCCAGCTCGAAGATCCCTGGCAGGAACCGCCGGCCGACCTCTTCGGCATCAGCGTCGCGCCTGAAGAGGCGCCGGACACGCCCCACGAACTGACAGTCAGCTTCATCGAGGGCTGGCCAACCGCCGTTGACGGCCAGGAACTCGGCCCGGTCGAGATGGTTAACCTGCTCAACGAGTGGGGCGGCCAGCATGGCGTCGGACGGATCGACCTCGTCGAGAATCGGCTGGTTGGCATGAAGAGCCGCGGCATCTACGAGCAGCCGGGCGCGACGATCCTCTCGACCGCCCACAAGGAGCTCGAGTCGATCACGCTCGACCGCCAGACGATGCACTACAAGGATCTCGTCGCCCAACGCTACGCCGAGCTAGTCTACGACGGCCTCTGGTTCACGCCGTTGCGCGAGGCACTCGACGCCTTCGTCAACGTCACCCAGCAGCGCGTCACCGGCGACGTCAAGCTCAAGCTCTACAAGGGCAACTGCATCGTCACCGGCCGTCAGTCTCCATACTCGCTCTATTCAGAGACGTTCGCAACCTTCGGCGCAAGCGCCGTCTACGACCATGCCGACGCGGCCGGGTTCATCACGCTCTTTGGCCTGCCACTGAAGATCACCGCTCTCAGTAAGGCCGCCGAGAGCGCCAGATAGTTCGCGTCGATCATCGAGGCCGCCCGACGGCGGCCTCGATGGCGTCGCGCGCGACGGCCACGTCATCCCACGGGCACGCCACGGCTCCGTACAGTTGACTGCGCTCATGGCCCTTGCCGGCCAACACCACGACATCGCCCGGGCGAGCGTGGTCGATCAGCTCAACGATCGCCGCCCGGCGATCTTCGACGCAGAGGAAGTCGCGCCCATCCTTGCCGCCGGCCTGGATCGCCCCAGCCGCGATCGCGGCAATGATCGCCTGTGGATCTTCAAAGCGCGGGTCATCACTGGCAAAGACCGCGAAATCGGAGAGCGCCTGCGCGACCGCGCCCAGCGTCGGCCGCTTCGCGATGTCTGCCTCTCCGGCTGCTCCGATCAACACCAGCACGCGCCCGCAGGTCAGCTTGCGGGCCTCGCCAAGCGCCATCCGCAACGCGTCCGGCGTGTGGGCATAGTCGACGATCACAGTGAACGGTTGACCGGCGTCCACGCGCTGCATTCGCCCCGGCACCGCCCCCAACGCGCCAATCCCGGCGCCGATCTGCTCGGGCTCCATCCCCAGCGCGTGTCCGACACTCGCCGCCGCCAGCGCGTTGGCGATGTTCCAGCTTCCCGGCAATCGTAGATCGACAATCACCTCGCCGGCTGGCGTGCGCGGCGCGAACCGGCTGCCGTCGGCTCGTGTCTCGACACCATCCGCCCAGACGGCCGCGTTCCGGTCGCCGGTGGCCGAATACCAGAGCGTCTCGGCGCCATCCGCGGCCTCCGCGATCGCGCGCGTGCCCTCGTCGTCCAGGTTAAGGACGCAGACGCCACGTTTTCCCGCCGGGCGCGCGGCGGCGACCCGGCGCAGCAGGCCGGCTTTCGCGTCCCGGTAGCGTTCGAGCGTGCCGTGGAAGTCGAGGTGCTCGTGGGTGATGTTGGTGACGACTCCGATGTCGAACAGACAGCCATCGACGCGGTGCATCGACAGCCCGTGTGACGTGGTTTCCAGGACCGCGGCGTCCACTCGATCGTCGCGCATCCGGGCCAGGTAGTGCTGGACATCCAGCGACTCAGGCGTTGTCCGGCCGCTTGTGCGCTGAAGTTCCCGCACGCCCGCGCGGATGGCGACGGTGCTGACGATTCCACTGACAAGGCCGCGCTCTCGCAACAGCGCCTCGATCAGATGACACGTCGTCGTCTTGCCGTCGGTGCCAGTCACGCCGATCAGCGTCAGCGCGCGGCACGGATTGTCAAACCAGCGCGTCGCGACCCGCGCCAGCGCCGCGCGCGTGTTTCGCGCCCGGACGATCGCCCGGTACCCCTCCAGCAACTCGATCGGCGTGTCGGGCTCCACCAGTGCCGCGACCGCCCCAGCGGCTCGCGCGGCGGCCAGAAACAGATGGCCATCGGTGTATCCGCCGCGTATGGCGACGAACAGTCCGCCTGGCCGCACCGTCCGGCTGTCGAAAGACACGTCGGTGATCGGGATCAGCGGATCTCCCGTGACTGACGCGTCCGGCAACGTCGCGGCGAGTTCGCCGGCGGTCAGGAAATGCCCCGACATCGTCGCTGAGATGGCGCCGCCCGTTGAGCATTGTGTGTCGTAACCCATTCGAATCGACGCTTTGAACGTTTGCATGTTCCCTGACCCGCCCGCTACCCACACTATTGGTGCTGCCCTCAGTGGATACATCTCTGCGCCTCGTTCGGTT
>JBBECJ010000183.1:0-4764 GCA_040881885.1 Thermomicrobiales bacterium
AACGAACGGGGCGGGTAGTCTTCGCGCAGGCTGCCGACGGCGCTGATTGAGACGAGCCGGCTAACTCCCAGCATCTTCATCGCGCAGACGTTCGCTGCGTACGGGACCTCGCTCGGTGAGAGACGATGTCCGAAGCCGTGGCGGGAGAGGAACGCGACCGGCTGGCCGAGGATCTCGCCGACCCGGATCGCCTCCGACGGCCGGCCCCACGGCGTTTCGATCTCGAAATCCTCGACATCGCTGAGCGAACCAAGCCCATAGAGTCCGCTTCCACCAATGATGCCGAGAGCCGGGCGCCGCTTCCGCATCGCGTTCTCCTATCTTCGGGCGAAGTGTACCCGAGCCTCCGTGGAGCGCCTTCCGTTGGTACAATCGCTAGTCATGCAAAGCGTTTCGCTCCCATTACCCGCAACACAGTCTGGCACGGGCAGGCCGCGAGGCGGAGGGTGATCCCATCGTTCGACCCGATCCTGTGGCGGCGCGCGAGCTGGAGTGTCCTCGCGCTGGCAGGCGTGGCCTTCATCTGCCTTGGCGTCGCCGAGCAGGGCTCACGGGGCGGCGGGTTACAGACGCCTCCGCACTCGCCACTACCGTTCGAGCGTCACCGCGTTTTTGGCCTGAATCTGGCGGGCATGTCGTCGTTGCAGGCGCTTGACTGGCTCAACGCTGCCGGCAATCCGTCGCTGGCGCTGGTCGTGCTGCCAATCGACGCCGAGGTCGTCGCGTCGCTCGGGCAGGACGACAGCCGAGACGCCGGTCTGGCCGCGATCGACGCTCTACGGCACGCGGCGGGCGGGTCGTCATTGGCGGTCTGCCTGCGCAGGCCGCAGGACACGATTGGTGGCCTTCCCGTCGCCGAGGCAGCCGTCAGCGCGATCAGCGCTCGATTTCCCGAGCAGATCGTCTACGTCGGCGCTTGCGATCCTGCCGAGCACCCCGCCTGGCAGGCAGATGTCGCCGAGGCGGCGCGGACTGATGCCGAGATTCAGTTCCCTGTCAACGCGCTGATCCCACTCGCTGGCGGCGATGTTGTCGTCACGCAGCAGCTTGACGGAACGGATGAGCTGGATTCCACTGATCTCCGTGTGTCCTCGCCGATCGCCTACTCGTTCTACCTGCTGGACTCCCCAGCGCCTCTGAACGATGAGACCATCCAGGACGCCGCCGCCGCGCTGGCGGATTCGACCCAGGCCGCGCTCGTGCTGGTTGCTCCAACCGACGGCGTCGATCCTGCCGGGCTGGCGGGATCCATTGCCTCGGTGAGGCTGCCAACCCGCACATTGCCTGAAGGATTCTCCGGTGTCACGGCGCCGTCAGTGAATCTGAACGATGTCTGGCAGCGCACTAACGTCGGGACGATCGTCTATATGCGAGCCACTCAGACGGGAGCGGCGCTCGCGGCCGAGTTCATCGGCACCGATGTGTACCTGATGGGCATCGAAGGGCCGGACAGTGGCATCGTGCAAGTGTGGATCGATCCAGACTCGCCGTCTGCTCCACCGTCAGTCGTGCTTGATCTCGCCGCCGGCCAGGCTCGGGACGCGGCGATTCCGATCGCCCGTGGCCTGCCGGCGGCTCGCCATCAGCTAATCATCCAGGCCGGCGCTCCCGACGGAACGAACGTCACGATTTCAGGACTCTACGTTACTGGAACGCCAGCGACCGCCTGGGCGGGCATGATGGCGGCAGCGGTCGTGTTGCTGGCGGCTGTCGTCGCGCTGGCCGAACGCAGCTACACAGCCGTCGTCGCAATCCGACAACGTGGTAGACCACCGAGTCGTCGTCCGCGAACTGGACACCCGCGTGTCTTTGCTCGCGACCGTTGACGCCCGCCGGGCGGTCGCTGTCGCAGCCGCGAGCAGCGCCGCGCTGGCGCTGGCAAACGTCGCGGATCTTGGGCCATTGTCAGCGCTCGCCGTCGCCGTAGTCATCGTACTCGGCTGCCTCTCGCCCGTCGGCGCCCTCGCCGGTGCGATCGTGACTCTGCCCTACTTCTATCAGCCGCTGAATCTCGCCGGCCAGCATCTGGCCGCGTCGGACCTGTTGCTCCTCGCGGCTGCGGTCGGGACGGCGTCACGACTCGTCGCCGGCTCGGCGCGATCCGTACAAGCGCATCGCTTGTCGGTGTTCGCTCAACTCGCGGAGGTTGTCAGAACCCCAGTCGTCCTGACCGCCATTGCGCTGGCGCTGTTGGGCGGAGTTCTCGTCGTCTTTCCGTATGACGCGGCCCATCGGGCCGAGAGTCTCAGAGAGTGGCGCTGGACGCTGGCCGAGCCGGCGCTGTTGCTTGGACTGCTCGCCTGGCATCGTCGCGAGGGATGGCTTCCCGCGTTGGCGGCCGGCGCGCTGATCGCGGGCGGCTCCGTCGCTTCACTACATGCGCTCGCCGATCTCGCGTTCGGTGGAGGCGTCTCCGTTGGCGGGGTGACCCGAATCGCCGGGCCATACCCGCATCCAAACGCGCTGGCGCTGATGACGGCACGGATCGTCGCTCTGGCTCTCGGTTGGGCCGCGTTCGATCCGCGCGTCCGTCGCTGGATCTGGCCACTGCTGGTCAGCTGCGCGCTGGCGGTCGCCGCCACATTCTCACGTGGCGCGATGTTGGGGTCCGCCGTCGCGCTGGGTCTGGTGTTGATCAACGCTTCAGCGAATGTCCGGCTGGCCGGCGCTGTGTCCGCCGGGCTGGCGTTGCTGGTCGCTACCATCGCCGCGCGCGATCGGATGCTCGATGGCTTTGACGGCGGCAGTGGCTCATTGAGACTGGACATTTGGTCGTCCGCGCTGGAAATGATCGGCGATCGTCCGTTTCTCGGCTACGGACCCGATCAATTTCTCTACGCCTACCTTCCGCGTTATGTCGCGCCATCGTCCTGGGGAGAACGTTTCACAGCTCACTCGCACAACTTCGTGCTCGATTTCTGGATCAGGCTGGGTATAATCGGCGCCGCGTTCGCGGTCGTCGCAGCCGTCCTGGTCGTGCGCGCGACGGCACTGCGTATGCAAGAATCAGTTGGCCGTTCGCGCCTGCAAACCGCGGCGCTGATTGCGCTCACCGCGGCCTTCGCGCACGGTCTGGTGGACAACGCATATTTTTCGCACGATCTGGCAATGAGTAGCTGGTTGCTCGCCTGGCTCGCATTCGGTCTGGGCAGTCAACAGGCGGGATCTCTGGGAGGTGTCGACGTTGCGCGTACTGGTGTCGGGCGGGGCAGGCTTCATCGGTTCGCATCTTTGCGACAGCCTGATCGCCGACGGCTTTGAGGTCGTCTGCGTCGACAACTTCATCACTGGCAGGCGGAAAAACATCGCTCACTTGCTCAATAGCCCCACCTTTCAGTTGATCGACCACGACATTATTCAAGCGCTTGATTCCTCGTTTGTCGTCGATCGAGTTTTCCATCTCGCCAGCCCGGCCAGCCCGGTTGGGTATATGCGCTATCCAATCGAGACGCACCTCGTCAACTCCGTCGGCACTCACAACATGTTGTTGCTCGCCCGGCGCTGCGAAGCGCAGTTGCTCTATGCCTCCACCAGCGAGTCGTATGGCAACCCCGACGTTCATCCTCAGCCGGAAACCTACTTCGGCAACGTCAACCCGGTCGGGCCGCGCTCGTGCTATGACGAGAGCAAGCGCTTCGGTGAATCGATCGTGATGGAGTATGTGCGCCAGTTCGGCCTCGACGCGCGCATCGTCCGCATCTTCAACACCTACGGCCCGCGCAATGACCCCACCGATGGCCGCGTCATCCCGAGCTTCATCCACTCCGCCGAGCTGGGCGAACCGCTGGTGATCTTCGGAGACGGTTCACAGACGCGCTCGCTGTGCTATGTCTCGGACCTCGTCCGCGGCCTTCGGCTGGCGATGGACACGCAGGGGACGACGGGTCAGGTCATCAATCTCGGTAATCCCGACGAGCGGACCGTCATCGACCTGGCGCGCATTATCACCAGCTTCTGTGATTCCCAGGCTGGGCTTGCGTTTATTGACGCGCGTGAAGACGACCCCGAGCGTCGCTGTCCTGACATCTCGAAAGCCCGAGCGTTGCTTGGCTGGGAGCCGACCGTCGGCTTGGAGGATGGGCTGCGCGCCACGATCGAGCACTTCCGTCTGTCGGAGACCGTTCTCGCGTGACGCCGTCCCTGCCAGTCTCGGTCGCGAGCAGGCTCTCGACGCCCTGGCTCGTCGGGGGAACGCTGGCGGCCCTGTTCGCGCTGGTCTCGATCAGCCTCTCGACTCAGATACTCATAGTCATTCCAGGGCTTGCAATTGCGCTGCTCGCGCTGCTGCGCTGGCCGTGGGCGGGCGTGGCGGTGCTCGTCGCAAGCGTTCCCGCCCAGCAGCTCGGAAGCGTCAGTGGCGGCGCGTTGACGCTGACCCGCCTCTCGCTCGTATACGCGCTGGCGGGCGTTCTGACCTGGTGGACGATCGCACGCCGGCCGGTCGTCGGTAGCAGGCTCGTGCTTCCGTTCCTGCTCCTACTTGGCTGGATGTTCGTAACCGCCCACCTCGCGCGTGACTCGGCTGCCGCGTCGTCCGAGCTTTTCCGTTGGGCAATCGCGTTGATCGCGTTCGTGGCTGCGTTACAGGCGTTGGTCGGCGCGTCTGAGCGGGTAGTTACCTCGTTCATCGTTGTTATCGCCCTCGCGGGAGCGCTCGAAGCCGGATTCGGAGCTGCGCTGGGATTGCTCGGGTTCGGTCCCGAAAGCTTCCTGATCCAGGACTCCGTTTCGAGAGCCTACGGAACGTTTGGCCGTCCAAACACG
>JBBECJ010000184.1:0-4756 GCA_040881885.1 Thermomicrobiales bacterium
ACAGGCTGACGGCTGATAGCTGATAGCTACCTACGGCTCTTCGAGGGAGTCGCGCAGGATATCGAAGTATTCGAGCGCCAGGCCGGTCCCGACCGCGACGCAGGAGAGCGGGTCGTCGGCCACGTAGCAGGGGACGCCGGTGACTTCGGTGAGCAGATCGGAGAGGCCGCGCAGGAGCGCGCCGCCGCCGGTCAGAATCATGCCCTTGTCGATGATGTCGGAGGAGAGTTCGGGGGGCGTCTCTTCAAGGACGGCGCGGACGGCGCCGATGATCGCTTCGAGCGGCTCGGTGATCGCTTCGACGACTTCGTTGGAGTGGATGCGGATCGTCCGCGGCAGGCCGGCCACCTCGTCACGGCCACGCACATCCATCGTCATGTTCTCGTCGAGCGGCATGGCCGAGCCGATCGTGATCTTGACCTCCTCGGCCGTCCGCTCGCCGATCCGCAGGTTGTACTTGCGCTTGATGTAGTTGGCGATCGCCTCATCGAAGCGGTTGCCACCGACGCGGATCGAGTTGGCCTTGACGATGCCATTCAGCGAGATGACGGCCACCTCGGTCGTGCCGCCACCGATGTCGATCACCATATTGCCGCTCGGATCGGCCACCGGCACTTTCGCGCCAATCGCTGCCGCCAGCGGCTCGGAGATCAGATACGCCCGCCGCGCGCCGGCCGCCAGGGCGGCGTCGCGGACCGCCCGCCGCTCGACGCCGGTGACGCCGGCCGGGACACAGATCATGACGTCCGGCTTGGTCAGCGAGAACTTGCCGACCGCCTTGTTGATGAAGTAGTGCAGCATCTCCTGGGTGACGACGTAATCGGCGATGACGCCGTCGCGCATTGGCCGGACGACCTCGATCGTCTCGCGCGGCTCGCGGCCGAGCATGTTGCGCGCTTCAAGGCCGACGGCCTTGACCTTGCCGTCCCGCGCCGAGATGGCGACGACCGACGGCTCGTTGATGACGATCCCACGCCCGCGCACGAAGACGAGCACATTCGCCGTCCCCAGATCGATCCCGAGCTGCTTCGCCAAACTGTGTCCCCGGTTCCAGGTGGTTGAAGGCGCCCAGCAGCGCACACGCGAACGGACGCCCCCCGGAGAGGCGTCCGGACTGTCCAGTCTATCATACGGGGTTCGGGAGAGGGCCGGCTACTCGTACCGGATGCGCGCGCCGAGGCTGGCGAACTTGCCGACGATGTCTTCGTAGCCACGGCGGACGTGCTTCGTTTCGCAGACGCGCGTTTCGCCGTCTGCGATCAGGCCGGCCAGGATCAGGCAGGCGCCGGAGCGGATGTCGAGGGCGGTCACGTCGGCGCCGCGCAGGCGAGTTGGGCCGGTAAAGCGCGCTTCCTGGTTGTTAACGCACTCGACGCGCGCCCCCATCTTCTGCAGCTCCTCGGTGTAGCGCAGGCGGTCATTGAAGACGCGCTCGTAGATGCGGCTGACGCCGTTTGCCTGGGTCAGCAGGACCGAGAAGGCGGCTTGCAGGTCGGTCGGGAAGCCGGGGAAGGGCAGCGCCTGGACCTCGACCGACTCCAGCGACTTACCGGCGCGGACGAGCATGTCATTCTCGCCCCACCAGACCTGAGCCCCGGCCTCGCGCAGCTTGTAGATCAGCGGCAACATGTCGCGCTCGTTGACGTTCTCGAGCACGATCTCACCGCCGGTGACAACAGCGCCGATCGCGAAGGTGCCGGCTTCGAGCCGGTCGGGCAGGATCGCAGTGTGGAAGCCGTGCAGCCGCTCGACGCCGGTCACGCGCAGATAGGGCGTCCCGAGGCCCTCGATCTTGGCGCCCATCTCGATCAACATCTTGCCCAGCGCGTCGATCTCCGGCTCGGCGGCGGCGTTGACGATCGTCGTCGTCCCGCGCGAGAGCGTCGCGGCCATCAGCAGATTCTCGGTGCCGGTGTGGCTGGGGTAGTCCATGTAGATCTCGGCGCCTTCGAGGCGGCGCGAGGTCATCTTGTAGTAGCCGTCGCCGACGAAGACGCTGGCGCCCATCCGCTTGAAGCCGCGCACATCGACATCGACCGGCCGGCTGCCGAGCTTGCAGCCGCCAGGCGCCGGAGAGGTCATCTCGCCGGTGCGAGCCAGAACCGGGCCGGAGACGAGGAACGAGGCGCGCATCCGTTCGACGAGGTCGGCCGGCGCGGAGCGCTCGGTGATCTCGCGCGCGTGAATCCGGACGCGGTGCTCTTCGGGATTGAACTCGACCTCGGCGCCGAGCCGGCGCAGCAAATCGACCATGACGAAGATGTCGGCCAGGACTGGGACATTCTCAAGAGTACAGAGCTCGTCGGTCAGGAGGGCGGCAGCCATCATCGGCAGGGCCGCGTTCTTCGCGCCACCGATCCGCAAACGTCCGTGGAGCGGCACGCCGCCCTCGGTGAGGATACGCTTCATCGAATCTGAACGGCCGTGCTCGCTCGTCGCGGACTCGGGTCTCTGGGCAACCTGCACGGCCGTCTCCTTTTAGCTTTGGGCAGCGGCCTCGGCCGCTACGTGGTGTTCATATCGGTCGGCCCCGGCCGCGCCCGCCCGGACTGTCGTCGCTGGGCGACCCGCAAGCGAACTGCCGCCCGCTGCATCGACGCCTCGGCCATTGCCAGGTCAAGACCGCCTTCGCCACGATGACTCAAGCGCGCCTCGGCGCGCTTCCGTGCTTCCTCGGCGCGCTGGACATCGATCTCCTCGACGCGCTCGGCTGTGTCGGCCAGGACAAGGACGCGGTTGTTGGCGACTTCCAGGAACCCGCCGAAGACGACCAACGCCTGCTCCCGGCCGCCCTTCTTGATGCGCATCTCGCCTGCCGCCAGCAACGAGAAGAGCGGCGCGTGCCTCGGCAGGATCCCAAGCGACCCCTCGGCCCCCGGCGCGACGACCATATCGACATCGTTCTCAGCGTACACGACACGCTCGCCAGTGACCACTTCGACGTTGAGCTTTGTAGGTCTCATGCTACCCCCGAAGTGACGGTTGACAGGTGACAGGTATCAGGAGTTGCTTCGTCGTTCTCCTGACACCTGACGCCTGTCACCTGTCACCTAGTTTTCCGCTGCCATCCGCTGGGCCTTCTCGACGGCCTGTTCGATCGTGCCGACCATGTAGAAGGCCTGCTCGGGGAGCTGGTCGTGGCGGCCTTGGAGGATCTCCTTGAACCCCTGGACGGTCTGTTCGCGGGTGACATACTGACCCGGTGTGCCGGTGAAGACTTCGGCGACGAAGTTCGGCTGCGAGAGGAAGCGCTGGATGCGACGCGCGCGGGCGACCGTCAGCTTGTCGTCCTCGGAGAGTTCCTCGATGCCGAGGATGGCGATGATGTCCTGCAGGTCGCGGTAGCGCTGGAGGACGCGCTGGACCTCACGGGCCGTCCGGTAGTGCTCCTCGCCGACGATGAGTGGATCGAGCGCGCGCGAGGTCGATGAGAGCGGGTCGACGGCCGGGTAAAGGCCCTGCTCGGCGATCGCGCGTTCGAGAGAGACGGTTGAGTCGAGGTGGGCGAAGGCCGTCGCCGGAGCTGGGTCGGTGTAGTCGTCGGCCGGGACGTAAATGGCCTGGACCGACGTGATCGAGCCGCGCTTGGTCGAGGTGATGCGCTCCTGGAGCTGGCCCATCTCGGTCGCCAGCGTCGGCTGGTAACCGACGGCGCTCGGCATCCGGCCGAGGAGCGCCGAGACTTCCGAGCCGGCCTGGACGAAGCGGAAGATATTGTCGATGAAGAGCAGCACGTCGCGGCCCTCGTCACGGAAGTACTCGGCCATCGTCAAGCCGGAGAGGGCCACCCGCAGGCGCGCGCCGGGCGGCTCGTTCATCTGGCCGAAGACCATCGCGGTCTTGTCGATAACACCCGACTCCTGCATCTCGCCGTAGAGTTGGGTGCCCTCGCGGGTGCGCTCGCCAACGCCACAGAAGACCGAGTAGCCACTTTGCTCAGCAGCGATGTTGCGGATGAGCTCCATGATGATGACCGTCTTGCCGACACCGGCGCCGCCGAAGATGCCGGTCTTGCCACCCTTCGTGAACGGAGCGATCAGGTCAACGACCTTCAGGCCGGTCTCGAAGATTTCGATCGCCGTCGATTGCTCGTCAAAGCCTGGCGCCGGGCGGTGGATGCTGTAGGTCTGCTCGGCGTTGACGACCGGATTGCCGTCGATCGGCTCGCCGACGACGTTGAAAATGCGGCCGAGCGTGGCCGGCCCGACCGGCACCTGGATTGGCTGGCCGATGTCGGTCGCCTTGGCGCCACGACGGAGACCGTCGGTCGTCGACATCCCGACGGCGCGCACCCAGTCGATGCCGAGATGCTGCTGGACTTCGAGCGTCAGCGTCACGCCGTTGTCCATCAGAATCTCGAGCGCATTGTAGATTTCCGGCAACTGGTCAGGCGGGAACTCCACATCCACGACCGCGCCCTGGACCTGTACGACCCGGCCAACGGCTCCACCAATTGTTGTCGCCACGGTTCTCTCCTACTCCCTGTGCATGTGCCTGAACGTGTCCCGCTCCGCAAATCAGATCGTGGACGCGTCGTTGGACGGTCTGCCGGCGCCTATCTCTAGCGCCCGCCGAGCGCAGCCGCGCCGGCCGCGATCTCGGACACTTCCCGCGTGATCTGCGCCTGACGCGCCTTATTAAGCGTCAGCGTCAACTCGTTGATGAAATCGCTGGCGTTGTCGCTGGCGGCCCGCATCGCGACCATCCGCGCGGAATGCTCGGAGGCGACCGATTCGAGCAGCGCCTGATAGACCTG
>JBBECJ010000185.1:0-4746 GCA_040881885.1 Thermomicrobiales bacterium
CCACAGGCGTGCCTGCCCGACACAACGACCCCTCAGTGACAACCGCCGGCCAATTGGCCGGCGGGCATCGCGGCATGCTGACGGCCGGTTCTCCGGTACCTGCGTACATCCAACGGTATCTTCGCGCTCTGGACCTCCGGGGGATTTCGAGTTGCCGCGTACAAACGCATCCTGTTGCCACACAGCGCGGATGACGAGAGGCGTCAACTCACGCAAGCTGCACACGAGCCACAGGCTGCAACCGGGCAAATTCAGCCAGTGGCACGAGATCGTGAAGCGGACCGCGAGCCAGCCCCGGGAATCGGCCAACCGCGCTGTCGATTATTCGTCGCATGTAGTAGTAGGAGTTCACGAACATGGGTATCTCACGCGTTATCAATCGGCGGACCGCCGTCCTCGGTCTGCTCCTGATGATCCTGGCAGCGGCTGGCTTCGGCTTCGCGGCCAGCAACACGGTTGAGGTGAGCGGCGCCGGTGACGGAGCCGCGACGATCACCGGATACGACATCACCAATGTCGACTACTCTCTTGATCCGGGTAGTCCCACCGTGATCGACGAAATCCAGTTTGATGTCGCCGCCCAGGCCGGTGGCCCGACGACCCGCCCGGATAGTGTCGTAGCGCTGTTGACCACGGGTGGCAACGACTGGTACGACTGCACGTCGGCAGATGTCACGTCGCCGTTCACGTTCGTCTGCACTGGCGGCTCCACCACCGCCGCTGCCGCTGACCAACTTCGCGTCGTCGCCGCCAACTAACTCGCTGGTTCGAACAAAAGCAGGGCGGCGCTTCCTTCCAACCGGGAGCGTCGCTCACTTGTAGAGAGACACGGCGCAGATGCGTCCCCAACCCCGCCGGCCGCACTTCAGATCGATCGCAGTCATTGCTGTCATCCTCGTGCTGGGTTGGATATTCCTTGCACCACCGCTTCTTGGTGGCCGTACGTCGTACGTGATCGTCAACGGCAACAGCATGGAACCGCACTACGAGCGCGGCGACCTGGTTCTGGTGCGAAGCCAGGGCGGGTATCAGGTTGGGGACATCGTTACTTATCGTCACCCGGAGATCGGCCCGATCATCCATCGCATTATCGACCAGGATGGGGCGCGCTTCATCCTTCAAGGAGATAACAACGACTGGCTCGACTCGTACAAGCCACTCCCGTCCGAGGTCATCGGCGAGGAATGGGTTCATTTGCCGAAGGTCGGCAAGGCGATCACCTGGGTGCGGGGCCCTGGACTGGCAGTCTTTATCGTCGCGGTGATAGGAGCAGGTGTCATGTTGCCATCAGATCAAAGACGAGTGGGGCAACGAGTGTCACGCGCGCCGCGCGGAGCTCCGCGCCCCGAGCGGAACCTTCGAGAACAGCGCCAGGCGCGCCGTCAACAGCGGCCGGAGCGGTCGGCCTCCGGGACTTCCTGGCTCGACCAGCGGACGCGCGACGCGCTCGGCTGGGTCGGGCTGATCGCGGTTGCCTGCCTGATCGCGGGCGGATTCGCATTCACGCGGCCAACCGAGCGCGCTGTGACGGTCGACGCCACCTACGACCAGACCGGACAGTTCAGCTACGGCGCCGCCGCCCCAAGCGGCATCTACGACGCTGCCGAAGTCGCGACCGGCGATCCCATTTTCCGCGCGGTCAGCGACACGGTCGCCGTCGGATTTGATTACGCATTCAGTAGCGAGCTGCCGGCCACCGTTTCCGGCAACTGGGATTTGAACGCCGTCCTCAGCACCGACAACGGCTGGTCGCGGACGGTCCCGCTCATCACCGACAAGTCGTTCACTGGGCCGGCCTTCAGCGCCGAGGCGACGATCGACCTGGCCGCGTTGCGCGCCATCACCGACAGTGTCACCGAACAGACCGGCGTCTCGCACGACCGCTTCCTGCTGACGGTCGTCCCGCAGGTGAGCGTCGATGGCTCGCTCGGCGGACAGCCCTTCTCGGATGTCTTCACGCCGGAGCTGTCCTTCAACGGCGACCCGATGGAGCTGACGTTCGTCTCAGGCGGCGAGGAAGACTCGCTCAGCCCAAGCAGGACCGGCATCGTCAAGCTGCCGGAGATCGAGGCGAACACGATCCCGGTTCTAAACTGGGAAGTCAGCGTAACGCTCGCTCGCGTCTTGGCCATCCTGGGTGTAATCCTGGCGACCGTCAGCGCCTTCGTCGTCGCGACGCTCGCGATCCAGGCGAACCGGACCGGCGCCGGGGGGCGCGTCCCGAGCCGCTACAACGCGATGCTGGTGGACATCAGCGATCCCGACCCGGCCATGACCGGCCACGGCCAGATCGTGGCTGTCCGCTCGTTCGACGATCTGGCCCGGCTGGCGGAACGGGATGGGCAGGTCATCCTGCGCCACGCCGCCAACGGCATCGAGCGCTTCATGGTGCGCTGCGCCGACATCACCTACCAGTACTCGCCCTCACCCACGCCGGAGCCGGCCCGATGATTCGCCTGAGGCGCAGGCGGCTGTTCGTGCTGACCGCCTGCGGGCTGCTGGTCTGGGTGTCGTTCGGCGCACTGGCGGCCGCGAACACGGTCGAGCCATCCAGCGCCAGCGACACCGTCTCCGCGTTCAACCCCGTGCCACCCGGCCCGGTCAACTGTGGCGGGGTTTCGGGCGGCAATCTGGTGATTGGGACGGCCGGCGACGACACACTCAATGGCGGCAACGGCAAGGACTGTGTCGTCGGCCTGGGTGGCAACGACATCCTCTTCGGCGACAATGGCAACGACATCCTCGACGGCGGCCCAGGCTTTGACACCTGCATCGGTGGCAACGGCGCCGACACGTTCTTCAATTGCGAGGTCATCGTTCAATGAGGGACGCATCTCGCGTCCCTCATCCCTCATCCCACGTCCCGCGTCCCACGTCCCGAGTTACCTCCGCCGCATGCGCGGGTCGAGCGCGTCGCGCAGGCCGTCGCCGAACAGGTTGAGGGCGAGGACCAGGATGAAGAGCGCGCTGCCGGGGAAGACGGCCATCCACCAGGCGATCTGCATGAATTGCTGTCCGTCGCGCAGCATGTTGCCCCAGGTCGGCGTTTGCGGCGGGACACCGGCTCCGAGGAACGAGAGCGACGCCTCGGAGATGATCGCGAAGGCGACCACGAACGTGCATTGCACGATCAACGGCGAGAGCGTGTTGGCGAAGATATAGCGCCGCAGGATGACATGGTCGCGGACACCAACCGAGCGCGCTGACTCCACGTACGGCTGCTGCTTGGTCACCAGCGTCGTCCCGCGCACCAGCCGGGCGATACTTGGGATGTAGACGACGGTCAGCGCGATGATGACGTTGGTTGTGCTCGGCCCGAGGCTGGCCATGATCGCGATCGCCAGCAGGATGCTGGGGAACGACATCAGCCCGTCCATCACCCGCATGATCGGCGTGTCGAAGCGCTGGTAGTAGCCGGAGATCAGCCCGAGGACGGCGCCGATCGTGGCCGCCATCGCCATTACCGACAGCCCGACCAGCAGCGAGACGCGCGCGCCGTAGATGACGCGCGCGAAGACATCGCGCCCGCTGCCGTCGGTGCCGAACCAGTTCTCACCGCTCAAGCCCTGCAGCCGGATGCCGGGATCCAGGAAGGTCGGGTCGTGGCTCGTCAGCAGTGGCGCGGCAGCGGCGGCGACGGAGATGATTAGCAGGATCGACCCGCTGGCGACCGCCATCGGGTTCGCCAGCAATACCCGCACCCAGTAGTAGCGCGAGGCCGGTGTGACGTTTCGCAGCAGCCCGCGCTGGCGGGGCCGCGTCGAGATTGCGCCCGCGAGCGGGGCTGTGTCAGTCGTTGCCATAGCGCACCCGTGGATCGATATAGACGTAGAGCACGTCAACGAGCAGATTCGCGAGGACATAGAAGGCCGCGATCAGCACGATCGCGCCCTGGATGACCGGGAAGTCGCGCCGGGCGACACTCTGGACGACCAGCCGGCCCATTCCCGGAATGACGAAGACCGTCTCGGTCACAACCGCGCCGCCGAGCAGCCCGCCGAGCGAGTAGCCGATCACGGTGATGGCCGGGATCAGCGCGTTGCGTAGCGCATGCCGGATGACCATGATCCGCTGGGGCAGTCCCTTGGCCTTGGCCGTCCGGATGTAGTCCTCCTGGAGCACATCGAGCATCGACGAGCGCACCAGACGCGCCAGCAGCCCGGAAGATGTGAAGCCGAGCGCGAAGGCAGGCAGGAACATCTGCTTGGCGTGCGCGATGGGATCTTCAAAAACAGAGGTGAAGCCACCTGACGGCAACCATTGCAGCCTGACGGCGAAGAGCAGGATCAGCATGATTCCGAGGAAGAAGCTCGGGATGGCCGCGCCACTGATCGAGATCACCATCAGGACCCTGTCGACCAGCGAGTTGTGTTTCACGGCCGAGATGACCCCGAACGGGACGCCAATCATGATCTGGATCGTCAAGGCATACAGCGTCAGCAGCAGCGTCGGTTGAGCGCGGTCGATCAGCGCCTCGGTCACTGGCTGGCCGAGGAAGATCGACTCGCCGAAATCGAGCTGGAGGGCTCCGGCGAACCAGTGCAGATACTGCCAGTGCAACGGCTCGTTCAGGCCGAGCCGCTCGCGGAGCTGCTCGATCTGCTCCGATGTCGCGTCCGGCCCAAGAATGACGGCCGCCGGGTCGCCCGGCGTCAGGTGGATCAGCACAAACACGATCGTCCCGACGATCGCGATCACCGGCACAAGCAGGATCAGCCGGCGAATGACATACCTCAGCATGGAGTG
>JBBECJ010000186.1:0-4698 GCA_040881885.1 Thermomicrobiales bacterium
GCAACTGTCGTAATGTTGTCTGGCCCGGCCAGCCGCTCCCCCGCCGCGTCGACAACGTTCAGGACGATCCGCTCGACAGTCTCCCGCTCGCTCACCAGCCCGCCGCCAAACCGTCGCTGCGCGGGTCCGATGCTCCACCCTGCACGCCGCGCCCGCGGTCGATCGCGATGCAGTGCGCGTGGCCCATCCCCGAGTCCCAGGGTTCTGCCACGACAACGTTGTGGCCGCGCCGCCGCAAATCGTCGAGCGTCGGCTGTCCCACTCGCGGCTCCACCCGCAGCCAGGGCGCGCCATCCGGCAACGCGCCCGACACCCAGCGTGGCGTCTCGATCGCTGTCTGCGGCTCCAGCTCGAAATCGACCAATCCCAGCAGAAGTTGCAGGTGGATCTGCGCCTGCGCGTCGGCTCCCATCGTCCCGAACACGATTTCCGGCTGGCCGTCACGCATTAGCATCGCCGGGATCAGCGTGTGGTATGGTCGCTTGCCCGGCTCGATCGCGTTCGGATGCCCGTCCTCCAGCACGAACCCACGCCCGCGGTTGTGCAGCAGCACACCCGCTTTCTCGGCCATCACGAACGAGCCGAAGCCCAGATACAGGCTCTGGATCAGCGAGACCGCCATTCCGTCCCGGTCAACGCAACACAGGTAGATCGTGTCGCCGTCGTCGTTGGCCGTCCGCGCGCCAGCCGTCCGCTCCAGGTCGATCGCCTCGCGGTGCCCCGCTGCCACATGCTTGTCGAGGAACCGCTCGGCTGGGAAGGGCGCGAAACGTTGGTCCGCGATCAGCGCGTTGCGCTCGGCGAACGCCCGCAGCTTCGTCTCGACCCAGGCATGTACGCCCGCGCCGGTCGTGTGTCCGAACTCCGTCACCGGCCAGCCCTCGACGATGTTGGCCATCAGCAGCGCCGTCGCCCCCTGGGTGTTGGGCGGCAGTTCCATCAATTCGTAGCCCCGGTAGCTGGTCGAGATCGGCGTCACCCACTCCGGCTTGTAACCCGCCAGGTCGTCCAGCGTCATTGGCGACCCACCGGCATGAAGCGCCGCGACGATCTCTTCGGCGACCGAGCCGGTGTAGAACGCGTCCCGCCCCTCACGTCCGATCCGTTCCAGCGTCGCCGCCAGCCCTGGCTGTCGGAGCCGCTCGCCAACCCCCGCCTTCAGGCTCAGGAACGTGTTGCGCACCCCCTGATGCGCTTCGAGCTGCGGGCGCATCATTTGGAGATACCCCGCGAACTTGGCCGACATCGGCGCGCCATCACGCGCATAGCCGATCGCCGGCGCCAGCAGCGCCCCAAGCTCTTTCGTGCCGAAGCGCTCGTGCAGCGCAGCCCAGCCCCCGACCACGCCTGGAACCGTCACCGCCAGCGCCCCGCGCTCCGGCATCGTCTCATGACCACGCTCGCGCATGAACTCGACCGTCTGGCCGGTCGCCGCCTGCCCCGACGCGTTCATCCCCGACAACGAACGCTCCTTCGGGTCCCAGACCATCGCGAACATGTCACCGCCGACGTGGCACTGGTGCGGGTAGACCGCGTTCAAGGTCGCGTTGGTCGCGATGGCGGCGTCAACCGCGTTGCCGCCCTCCTGCAACACGCGCAACCCCGCCTGGCTCGCCAGATAGTGCGGCGAGCAGACCACCCCGTTCGTCGCCCATGTCGTCGGCCGTCCTGTCGTCATTCCCACTCCCCTCATCGCGCGCAAATCGCGTTACGCTGTTGCTGGCAATCGGCGGCATATCTCGCGCATCCTAACCGCCGTTCGCCAACCACGCCAACGCTTGGACCACGAAACGAATAGAAGGGTATCCAGATGGACCACGCCGCCCTCGCCCGCCGCCTCGATGACGCCTGGGACACGCACATCCTGATTACGCCCCTCTCCGAAAGCGAAGGGCTGACATCGGTTGACGACGCCTACGCCATCCAGGCCGCCTGGACCGACATCAGGGTCGCCCGTGGCGAACGCGTCCTCGGACGCAAGATCGGGCTCACCAGCCGCGCCATGCAGGAAGCCGCCGGCGTCTATGAGCCGGACTTCGGCGCCCTCTGGTCTTCCCGCTTCGTCGAGGCCGTCAACCGCGTCGCCGACATCCCGCACTCCACGTTCATCCAGCCCCGCATGGAGGGCGAGATTGCCTTCCTGCTCGGCCAGCCACTCCGCGGCCCCGGTGTCACCATCGATGACATCCTCACCGCCACCGACGCCCTGGCCGCCTCGTTCGAGATCGTTGATAGCCGCATCATCCGCAAGGAGTTCAAGCTGGTCGACACCGTCTCCGACAACGCCTCGTACGGCGCCTTCACGCTTGGTCCCTGGGACACCAGCCTGCTCGACAGCGACCTGCGCACCCTCGGCATGCTCCTCTCCCAGAACGGCGCAGTCGTCGTCGAAGGCGTCGGCTACGCCAGCCTCGGCCACCCCGCCCAGGCCGTCGCCTGGCTCGCAAACAAGCTCGCCGAGTTCGACATCACGCTCGAGCCCGGCGACATCATCCTCTCAGGCTCCCTCGGCCGCGCCATCCCGATCCAACCCGGCGACACCTGGCTGATGGAGCTCCACGGCCAGCCGCCGCTGACGATGCGCTTTCCTTGACGCGCCCGGCATTCCGGTCCATCCGGTAGGGGCGATATCGCAATATCGCCCTGCTACCCGCCCGACGCGCTTCGTTACGGGAGCAGGGCGATATTGCGATATCGTCCCTACCGGATGGTGACCGCAAGTCACACCTGCCGCTATACTCCCTCGGCACTCGGCACTCGGCACTCGGCACGCATCGCCCATCACTCAGGACTCAGCGCTCATGGCTCTTACACCCGGCCGCCAACAATACCTGCGCCTGAAGGCGGAGCAGCCGGACGCCGTCCTGCTCTATCGGATGGGCGACTTCTACGAGATGTTCGACGAGGACGCCCACACCGCTGCCCGTGTCCTCGGCATCACCCTCACCTCGCGCGAGTTCGGGCGGGCTGCCGGCCGCGTCCCGATGGCCGGCATCCCGCACCACGCCCTCAACGGCTACCTGCGCCGCTTCCTGAAGGCCGGCTACCGGCTTGCCATCTGCGAACAACTCTCCGAACCCGGCAAGGGACTCGTCGAGCGCGAAGTCATGCGCGTCCTCTCGCCCGGCACCGTCGACGACCCGTCGCTGCTCGACGCCCAGCGTCCCAACTACCTGCTGGCAATCGCCAGCCACGGCGCGTTGCTCGGCCTCACCTGGGTCGATGTCTCGACCGGAGCCTGCGAATATCGTGTCATGCCCGCCGACGAGCCGGCGACCGTCATTGCCTTCATCGAGCAGCTCACTCCCGCCGAAATCATCGGACCCGTCGCCGACGACCTCGGCGCCCTGGAGGCGTTCACAATCCGCCCCGTCGATGGCGAGTGGACGCTCGACGACGCTGAACACAACTTCAGACACCGTTTCCCATCCTGCGAGCCGCCCCGCCCGGCCGCCCTGCGAGCCGCCGCCGTCCTGATCGGCTACCTCCAGCGCGGCCACGCCGCTTTGCTCGACGCCCTCGACGCCCCGCTCCCGTTCGACAGCGCCGGTGTCATGCTGCTCGACCGCCAGACGCGCCTCAACCTCGAAATTGACCTGCGCCAGCGCGACCGGATCGACCTGTTCGGCCTGCTCAACGCCACGAAGACCGCCCCAGGCGCCCGCCGCCTGCGCGCCATCCTCGAACGCCCACTCTCCCACCAGACTGCCATCGAACGCCGCCTCGACGCCGTCGCGGAGCTGCACGCCGACGCCACTCTCCGTCTACGTCTCGGCAAAACCCTCGCGCCAGTCCTTGACCTCGAACGGCTCGCCACCCGTATCGCAACTCGCGCCATCCGCTCGCGCGAGTTGCTCTCGCTGGCTGAAACGCTGGCTGCCGCCGGCCGGGTCCGCTCGCTGCTGGATGGACGCGTCCGCTCGGCGCTCCTGCGCGAGGCGGTCGCCGAAATCGAGACGCTGCCACGCATCCAGGCACGGATCAACGCCGCCCTCGACGCCGGATCGGCGCGCATGCTGCTGCCCGGCAACGACTCGCGCCTCGACGCCCTCTATGCCCAGATCGACGCCGACCGCGCCTTCGTCGCCGGACTCCAGCAGGTCGAGCGAGATCGGACCGGCATCCGCTCCCTGAAAGTCGGCTACAACAAGGTCTTCGGCTACTACTTCGAGATCTCGCGCGCCAACCGCCAGGCCGTGCCAGACGACTTCACCCGCAAGCAGACGCTCACCAACGCGGAACGCTACACCTCGCCGGCTCTCAAGGACGCCGAAACACGCATCCTGGCCGCCGAGGAGCGCGCCATCGAACTGGAAACCGAACTCTACGCCGTCCTGATCCGCGACCTGGCCGCGCATGTCGCCGCAATGCGTGCGACCGCCCACGCCCTTGCGACGATCGACGTCATCAACGCCCTTGCGAGCGTCGCCGCCGAGCAGCGCTGGGTCCGCCCCGACCTGACCGACGACGACGACCTCGAGATCGAGGCCGGCCGCCACCCGATCGTCGAACGCGAGCTGTCGGTCGGCGCCTTCGTCCCGAACGACACCCTGTTGACCGAACCTGATGGGCGCGTCGTCATTCTGACCGGCCCGAACATGGCCGGCAAATCCACCTGGCTGCGGCAGGTCGCGCTGATCGTCTTCCTGGCCCAGATCGGCTCGTTCGTCCCTGCCTCCCGCGCCCGGATCGGTCTGG
>JBBECJ010000187.1:0-4646 GCA_040881885.1 Thermomicrobiales bacterium
GGCGACGGCGTCGGCGACGTGCCGTACCGCTCGCAGAAGCTGTTCGAGTCGCTGATGGACGAGCACCCATCGTTCCGGCTGTTCATCTTCAGCCCGGCCGCGATGGCGATCGACTTCGCCGCCCGCGCCGTTCCGTCCGTCCGGCCCGAGACGCGTTTCGAGGACACAGCGCCGTTGATGGCGCCGCCGGCTGTCGCCGGTCTGCCCGATGTCCCGCGAGCCGGAATGGCGACACGACTCGGCTGGGCCGGAGCCGGTCTGGTGGCCGCGCTTGGCGCACTTGTGACAGCCGCCGTTATTCGCCGGCGTCCGCTCCGGCACACTGCCAGCTCGACCGAGGAGGATACTGTGAGGGGAAAACATGCCCCGGTGGAGACGATGGCAGCTTCGCCGCCAGATGGGGGGCCGATCGCGATCTCAACGCGCGGGCTGACCAAGCGCTATGGCAAGGTCGCGGCAGTTGACGACATGTCGTTCACGGTCGTGCCTGGCGAGGCGGTTGCCTTCTGGGGGCCGAACGGCGCCGGGAAGACGACCATCCTGCGCTGCCTGCTTGGGCTTGCCCGCTACACGGGCGAAGCACGGGTTTTGGGGCTCGATCCGGCCCGCCAGGGCCGTGAGGCCCGCCAGACGATCGGCTATGTGCCGCAGGATCTCGCGCCATCGGCGATGACGGTCGCTGAGATGACGACGTTCATCGCCAAGCTGAAAGGCGTTGCGCCAGACGACGCCCGCGAGCGGCTTACGTTGCTCGGCATCGAGGACGCCGCCGAGAAGCCGGTCAGCGCCCTCTCGGGCGGCATGAAGCAGCGGCTGGCGTTGGCACTGGCGTTGATCGGGACGCCGTCGATCCTGCTGCTCGACGAGCCGACCGCCAACCTCGACGCGGCTGGACGGGCCGACCTGCTCAACCTGCTGCGACGCCTGAAGGCGGACGGAATGACGCTCATCTTCTCGTCGCATCGGCCCGATGACGTGCTGACGCTGGCCGACCGCATCCTGCTGATCGAGCGTGGCGTCCTCCAACGTGACCTGACGCCGGAGGCCTTCGCGGATGAGTTCCACGCCGGCTCGCGGCTGGTCGTTGCGCTGAAGAACGGCCACATCACCGAGGCGATCTCGACGCTCAGGCGGCTTGGCTACGAGCCGGTGCGGGGTGGTGAGCGCGTCCTGACAGTCGGCATCCAGCCGCACCAGAAGGCGGATGTGCTGACGGCGCTGGCCCGCGACGGTGTCGATATTGATGACTTTGAACTGGAGCGCGTGTTATGAACATGAATGCTGTGGTCACGATTGCCGGGCGGGATGCCCGCGCCGGCCTGCGGAACCGCTGGTTCCTGCTCTACTCGGCGCTCTTCCCGGTCATGAGCGTCGGCTTCTCCTGGGTCGCTTTGGCCGGCTCGGACGTGACCGGTCAGGCCGGGTTCGGCCGCACCTCAGCCGGCCTGCTCAACCTGATGCTGCTGATGGTCCCGCTGATCGGGCTGACGGTCGGCGCGCAGTCGATCGTCGGTGACCGGCAGGACCGCAGCCTGGAGTACCTGCTGGCCCAGCCGGTCTCGGCGTTCGACGTCTACGCCGGCAAGTACCTCGGCGCGGCCTTCTCGATCGTCCTGCTGCTCGTCTTCGGCTTCGGCTGGTCGGGTGTCGTCATGGCCGCGCGTGGCAGCGCCAGCAGCGCGTCTGACTTCATCCTGCTGGTCGTCCTGACGACGCTGCTGGCGCTCGGGATGCTCTCGGTCGGTTTCCTGATCTCCAGCATCTCGCCGCAGACGGCTGCGGCGCTCGGAATCGCCGTCTCGCTCTGGCTCGGCTTCGTCGTCATCGGTGACCTCGGCATCATGGGCAGCGCGCTCGTCATGGATTTCGACCCGTCCGTGCTGCTGGGACTGACGCTCGCCAACCCGCTCGATACCTACAAGCTGCTGAGCGTCGATCTACTTGGCGCATCGCTCGATGTGCTTGGCCCGGCCGGCGTCTATGCCACCGACCGCTTTGGCGGCAACCTGGCGGCCGTGTTGCTGGGGGTCGAGGCGCTCTGGGTGCTGCTGCCACTGCCGGCCGGCTACTGGTTCTTCCAACGCATGGATGTCCGATGATCGCGCGAGGAATGCTGCTGCTGGCGACGTTGCTTGCAGCGCTGACACTGACGGCGTGTGGCGACGAGGCAAGCGCCGCCGACCCGCCGGAACTGAAGGTGGGGGAAACGACCTGCTCCAGGTGCCACATGATCATCTCCGACGAGCGTTTCGCGAGCGGGTTGACCTTCGAGGCCGCGGATGCGCTTCTCTACGACGATCTTGGCGAGATGGTGATGGTGATCCAGCACGAGGACCCGCACGCCGATTACGTCTGGGTCCACGACTACGAGTCGAAGGAGTGGATCGACGCGGCCGACGCCTGGTACGTCGCCAGTGCCGAAATCATGGCCCCGATGGGCTCCGGCCTGGCCGCGTTCGAGACACAGGAGGCTGCCGAAGCATTCGCGGCGACCAACGATGGCGCCGTCCGGGACTGGTCGACGTTGCTCGCGGAATGGGAGTCGCCGATTCCAATGCACTGATGATTTGATCCTGCGGCACTGGCCTTGCGGCCTGGAACGCGGCACAATGTCGCCAACGGCCCCCGCGTGAGGGGATTGGATCGAAGGAGTGGCTCTGAATGAGACGATGGCTGCCTGTGTTGCTGGTTCTCATGCTGGCGGTTTCGGTCGCCTGTGGCGATGACAGCGACGATGATGACGACTCCGGTGACGATGTGCCAACTCCAACCATGACGACCGGCGCTGGCGGGGGCGAGGCGACAGCCACGACTGCTGAAGACGATGGCGACGATGGCGACGATGGCGACGATGGCGAGGGTGATGCTGCTGCCGGCGAGGAGATCGCCCAGGCGCAGTGCTTCACCTGCCATTCGGTCGATGGCAGCACCATCGTCGGCCCGACCTGGCAGGGGTTGTATGGCCACGATGTCACGCTCGAAGATGGCAGCACGGTGACGGCTGACGATGAGTACATCCGCGAGTCGATCCTCGATCCAAATGCCAAGATCGTGGAAGGCTTCCCGGCCGCGATGCCGACCTTTAACGGCATCCTCGATGACGAGCAGATCGCGAACATCATCGCCTACATCCGGACGCTGGAGTAAGTAATAGTTTTCAGACAATTCCCTGCGGGCGGGGAAGCGGGAACAGGGTTTTACCCCGTTCCCGCTCATGTGTGTTTCCGCGACGAGTCATGCCTCAGCTGAGCTTGCCAGCATCTCCAGCACAACGCGATCGATCTGGTCGTCGGTGCGGAGCCGTTCCTCAAGGTTCTCGCGGCCGGCCCAGCGCTCGAGTGCCGTCAGGACCGTTTCGCGTTCGACATCTGCATCGGTGAGTGCGCTAATCCCCCGCAACTGTCCAGCGATCTCAGCCAGCCGCTGGTCATCGAGCGGGAGCAGGTCAGCGTTGTCGATGTCGAAGTAGACGCGGTGGAGCGTGACGAGGCGGCGTAACTCGGTCAGCGGCGTTGGGTGGTCATCGACGCGCAGGTCGATCCAGCGGTCGTTGCCGCCGCCGTAGCCGCCGCCGGCGCGGACGATCTCGAGCGCCGCCGATTGCTGGCCGCGGCTGTCGCCGCCGGCAGCCTGGCCGGCATCCAGCGCTGTCAGGAGCCGGTTGGCGAATGAACCATCGGCGGTCGTGTATCCCTCGGTCATCGCGTCGACGACTTCCGGGCCGGTCAGGATGTTGCCCTGGCAGCAGAAGCTGTCGCCGATGAAGCCGCCCGCCCAGTCCGTGCAGCCGGGGCCGGTCCAGCTCGCGGCCAGGCCGTGGCTATCGACGATCCCGGCCTGGCGCAGGTCGCGGTCGCTGTCGGCGGCGACCAGCCGGTCGAGCGTCTCCTGAGCCGTCAGCCCGGCCTCGATCATCGCCAGCCCGTCCGGCCCGTAGGCGACGTTGGCGTGCGCCTGGGTCGCGACCGCGCCGGCCCCGGCTCGCAACCATGGCACGACCGCCCCGACCGCCAGGAACTTCGAGGCGACGGCCACTCCGAGATCCCCCGTCCCCGGATCACGCGCGACAATCGAAAAGGTGCTGACGATGCGTGGCATGGCGTTCTCCTTTGCGAGGTGTCAGGGGACAGGTGTCAGGTATCAGGGGAACGATGACGCAAGCTCCTGACACCTGTCACCTGACGCCTGTCCCCTCCGTTGTATGCTGTGCGCATGATACGGGAACCGGTGGAAGAAACGGCGCGCTCGGGGCGGCTGAAGGGGCGGGAGGCGATTGACCCGCGCTACGGCAGCCAGCGCTCGTTCGTGCTGCGCACACTCTACTCGTGGCTGACGATGTCGATGCTGTTCCTGTTCGCCTGGCCACTGATGGTGATCTACCTCGACGCGCCGGGCGTGCCGCCGCATGACACGCCGGCCGACTGGTACCAGTTGCGGCTGGTGGCGCCGGCGCTGATCGCGGTCCTGGCGGCCTGGCTCTGGCAGCTCTCGCCGGCCCCGGCCGAGACGATGTCGCGTCGGCGGGCGCTGGCGCTCTTCCGGCAGGGGCGCGTCTGGCCGCAGGCGCTGCTCTTCCTGCTCGGAACGCCGCTCGTGCTGACCGGCTTCCTGCTGGCCGAGGACCCGGCCGGCGGCGTCAAGCTGGC
>JBBECJ010000188.1:0-4623 GCA_040881885.1 Thermomicrobiales bacterium
GCTTCCTCTTCTCGACCGTCGCGATCGGCGTCATCGACGGAGATCAGCTCGTCTTTCGCAATGTCGCCTCGCGTGACATGCCTGTCGCCTACAGCAACCCAATCTCATGCGGAATCTGTGGTCGCGTCGTTCGCAGCGGTGTCGGCGAACTCGTCGTTGATGTCCGCTCCGATCCTGACTACGTTCTCGTCACGGAGGATGTCGAGCGCGAGGTCTGCGTCCCGATCATCGTCGATGGAGCGGTCTGGGGCGTCCTCAATATCGAGGCGACCGCCGAAGTCCCACTCTCCTCTGAGGAGTTCGATGTCATGCGGACGCTCGCCTCGTCGCTTGGGCTGGCGATCGAGCGCTCACGACAGCAACGGGCAGAAGCGCACCGGCTCGACCAGCTCGCCCACCTGCAACGCATCGCCGGGCGGATCGCCGGACGCGTCGACCTCGATGGCGCCGGCGAGGACATCCTGGATGAGATACGCCGCGTCTTTGAGTACGCGACGTTGGGCCTCGGTATCATGCGCGATGGAAACGTCGACGCCTACTTTGCCTATGCGTCGTTGTTGGATGGCGCACCGCCGTACCGATCCGCCCCGATTTCAGGGATCGTTGGCAGGGTTCTTCGTACCGGTGAGCCGATCTTCGCCCGCGATGTCCGTGACGAGCCTGACTACCGCAACGTTCACCCGGACACCACCCAGGAGATTTGCGTTCCTGTCAGGGCCGGCGGAAGCGTGATCGGCGTTCTGAACGCCGAGGTGACGCGCGTCCGCAGGCTCGACGACAGCGACCTCGACATCCTGCTGACGCTGGCCGATCATCTCGGGACGGCCATCTCCAACCATCTCCGGATCGCCGAGCTCGAATGGCGCAACCAGCAGTTGCGCCTGGTTGATCGTGTCACCTCGCTGATCGCCGGCCAGATCACGATCCTTGACGCGCTCCCGCTCGTCCTGGCCGAGATCGAGGGCGCCTTTGGCTATGGCACGTCAGGAATTGGCCTGATCGACGGCGACCGGCTCGTCTTCGCCGCGATGAGAGATTCCAACGACGACAGCATCCAGGAATATTTCCAGGTCCATGGCGTCTCGATCGACACCGGTGTCACGGGCCGGGTCGCCCGAACCGGACAACCGGCCTTTATCCAGGATGTCAGCAGCTCGCCGGATTACCTGCCGACCCGTTCGACCGTCGAGCACGAAATCTGCGTTCCGATTCAGTCGGACGGCCGAACGATCGGAGTCCTCAACGTCGAGACTCCTGCCAGCAAGCCACTCGTTCACGCCGACCTCGAGATCCTATCGACTATCGCGAACCATCTCGGGATGGCCTTTGCCCGCAGCGAGGCGTACGAAGCCGAACGTCGTAGCCGGACGGCGATCGAGGCCATTCAACGCGTCTCGGCCATCGTTTCCAGCACGCTGGACCCTGACGAAGCCCTCCAGCGCATTGTTGAAACCCTGGCCGCGGCTTTCGACTATCCCTTTGTCGCGATCAACCTGATCGACGGTGTCCGGCTCGATCCCGCCGCCTGGCGCGGCCTGTCGGCGGCCTGTCGGATGAAGCCGTCCCGCCGACGCTCGGCGTCGGTGACGGGGTCGCCGGCCGTGTCGCGGCGACCGGCGCCGGCGAGCTTGTCCTGAGCTTCTCGGCTGACGAAGAGCAGCGCATTGCCCGGCTCGACACCACTTCGCAGATCGCCGTCCCGATTCACTGTGCCGGAGAGTTGGCCGGTGTCCTCAGCGTCGAAGGCAACGATGATCGGCCGCTCACGCAGCACGACCTCGAACTGCTTCAGACCTTCGCCGAACACGCCGGGACAACCATCACCAACGCGCGCCGCTACACACAGGTCCAGCAACTTGCCATGCTCGACCCGATCACCGACCTGCCGAACTACCGTCAGTTCCAGACACGCCTGAACGCCGAGCTCGCCCGCGCCGACCGGCACGGGCGGCCACTGGCGCTGCTCGTGATCGACCTGGACGGCTTCAAGGCCATCAACGACGCGCACGGCCACCTTGCGGGCGACGAGGCGCTACGCAGTATCGGAGTCCGCCTCACCGACCAATTGCGTGAAAGCGATGTCCTGGCCCGTTACGCAGGCGACGAATTTGTTGTGATTCTGCCGGAGACGTCGCTCGATCTGGCCCGCAAGATCGCCGGCCGCCTCGGCTCCGCCATCACGTCGAGCGCTTTCCGCGTCTCCAGCGGCGACGACATCGCCATCTCGCTCTCGATCGGCGTCGCGGCATATCCCGACGACGCCTCCACAGGCGACGATCTCATCCGTGCCGCCGACAGCGCCATGTACCGCGACAAGCGCGCCCGTGATGAACCTGCCTCCAGTCGGCAGGGCTGAGCGAACCTCTCCCATCTCCTCCTCGTTTAGTACAGTTACGTGCTGCGTTACGTGCCGCATCCTGGCAGGAGGCCCCGTGTCCACCCTTCTTGGCGCTCACCCGACGACGGCGACCAGGGATCTGGAAGTCGTCCAAAATCCGAACCCCGAGCGAGACTACACCATTGAAATTTCATCTCCGGAGTTCACCTGTCTCTGCCCGGTGACCGGCCAGCCGGATTTCGCCGAGATCACGCTGCGTTATATCCCCGACCAGCTCTGTGTCGAGTTGAAGTCGTTCAAGCTTTACCTCTGGTCGTTTCGCAACGAGGGCGCGTTCCACGAGGCCGTCACCAACCAGATCCTCGACGACATCGTCGGCAAGCTCGCTCCGCGCGAGGCGACCGTCGTCGGTAAGTTCAACGTCCGTGGCGGCCTCTACACGACAGTGACAGCCAGCCATACGGCGCCGGGCCGGGCCTGACCGGGCCGCGGCATGCCGGCGCCAGAGCCGCGTCCGCTTGTGACGGCAATCGAGGCCGGTGAACCGGTCGCGCACGCCGAGCTGTCCAGGCTGAGCGTGGAGGATCAGGAACACCTGCGCGTGCGTCTCCTGGCCACCCCAACCGGCAGGCGCTGGCTGCGCGCCGATCCGGAGCTAACGCCGGACGCCGCCGGCCGTCTGCTGGAGCATGAGCCGGACTTTCGGCAATCCCGTCGGGATCGAACACTGGCGGCGGTCATCAAACAGGCGTCGTCTGCCGCGATCGAACGCCACCTCGACGCGATCGCGGCTGGCCCCGGCGCGCCGGAGCTCTGGCGACGGCTGGCTGTCGATCCCGACCAGCTCGTCAGCCTGGCGTCGTCACTCTTCGCCAGCGACGATCGGCAAGCGGCGGACGTGACGTTGCATCTGCTCGTGCTCGACCGACTTGATCCGTTCGAGGTCGGGGAAGATCGACGGGCAAAGATCGCCGCCGCCGCCCTGTCCTCACCAAATATCGGCGCCCGTGGGCTGGCGGCTGAATACCTCGCCGAACACGATCCTGGCGTCCTGCGCGGCTCGCTCGACCGGCTCCTGGCGGACGAGAGCGAACGCGTGCGCGGAGTTGCATGGGAGGCCGCTCTGCGCGTGGATCGGTCGGGAACGGTCGAGCGCGCGGTCACGCTCCTGAGCGACGAGTCGGCGCCGGTGTTCGTCCGCCGAAGCGCGCTGGACGCCTTGGGGACCGTTCTGCCAACCTCGCAACTGACCGACCTGCTGGCCTACTTCGTCGTCCATCCGGATCACGACCTCGCTGCCGACGCGGCCGGCCTGCTTTACCGCCAGCATCGCAACCCGATCACGGCCGAGGCCGCCCGCGCCAGCCCGCATCCGGACGTTCGCGAGATCGCCGAACGGCTGCTCGACCCGTCGCGCGGCTCGCCGGCGGCCGGCGGCTCGCGTCCCGGAGATCCGACGCGCTCGTCAACGGACATCTACGCCGATATGATTCGCCAACTGGAGGAACGTTCAGGCAACCAACACGAGCCTCACGGACGTTAGTCATTGCGGTTGCTTCCAGACCACTCGCTTCGCAATACTCTCGTCAGACAACGACGATGATCGCCACATCATCAAGGGGTAACGGGGAAGTCATGACGAACGACACGACCGCGACCGTCGAGATCGACGAGCGCCTGAAGACGAAGTACAACGAGACCGAGTTGAACTGCCCGAAATGCCGCGCCAAGTGGTCTCCAAACGTCGCGGATGTCATCAACTTCGGGACTGACCCGAAAGGGCGGGAAGGCATCCTGCGCAAGTCGATCCATCATTCCTACTGCCCGGCCTGCAAATTTCACATGGAGATCGATCACATCTTCGCCGTCTACGACCCGGATGAGAAGCTGCTCGTCCAGGTCCGCCCGCGCTGGGAGTTCAAGTCCGGCGGCGGTGAGGAGTACTACTGGAAGCGACTCGAGGACGCCGTCCTCAAATACCAGGATCTCGACGTTCGTGTTGATGTCGCCTTCGGCTACGACGATCTGATCGAGAAGCACCTCGGCGGTCAGGCGGCGGCAGACGCCGCCATCCAACGCGCCGCCAAGGAGCGCGAGCAGAAACTCGCCTCCGGCTCCCTCGCGCCCGGAGTCGCTGCCGACGACGGCTCCCGAACCGCCTGATCGGCTGCTCAATCACGGACAGTTGTGCAAGACGGGTCGCGAAACTACGATACCCCTTGTCGTCCTGAGACCCTGTCTGAGAAGGTCATTTTCGTAACCGTCTGACCATCAGATGGGTCATT
>JBBECJ010000189.1:0-4595 GCA_040881885.1 Thermomicrobiales bacterium
CGTCTCGGCGATCTGGCTCGCTCTGGCGTAGGCGGCGCTGGACTCAGGCGAGCCATAGTTGTGGAGCATGACCAACGAGGAGCCCAGCAGTATCTGAAGTGTGAGTTCTCGCTCGGCTCGTTCGCGGCTGTCGGGCAGCGCTTCGATCAGGTCAAGGGCGGAGCGGAAGTGCCTGACGGCCTCGTCGCTGGCGTACAGGCGCTGCGCGGCCTCGCCAGCGCGTTGGTGATGGTCGATCGCGAGGGCCGGCAGACCGGCGCGCGTGTAGTGGACCGCGATCTGGCCGCAGACGGAATCGAGGTCGGCAGCATGGACACGTTCCAACGCTCCGGCGACCTGATGGTGGAGCAGGCGGCGGCGGGCTGGGCCGGCGTCGGCGTAGGCGGCTTCGCGAAGCTTGTCGTGCGAGAAGTCAAACGCGCTCGCTGCATGCGCGCGGACGATGCGACGCTTCCAGAGTTCGTCAAGAGACGCGGCCAGTCTTGCCTCGGGTTCGTCGGTAGCCGCGGCGAGGATATCGATCGTGAAGGCGCGGCCGATCGTGGCGGCCAGGCCGGCCAGTTCTCGCGCGCCCGGCGTCAGTTGCGCCAATCGCGCGGCCAGGACGGACTGAACTGGTGGCGGGAGAGTCGCCGGATGGCGGTCGTCGGGGCGGAATGCGCTGGATGGCGGACGCGCCAGCAAACCGGCGTGGACGCCTTCGACGATGAAGAGCGGGTTGCCTTCTGTCTCCTGAAAGAGATGGCTGGATTGCCGATCGTTGAGTTGCCGGCCGAGAAGCTGGCTAGCGACGCTGGCTGTCTCGGTTGGGTTGAGCGGCACAGGCGCGATCTCACGCAGCCTGTCGTCGCGGCGCAGGTCGTTGAGCAGAGGCGTGAGCGGCTGGTTGGCGTCCAGTTCCTCGGCTCGCAGCGTGGCGACGATGAGGAGCTGCGCGGTGGGAGCGGCGCGCAGCAGGTAGCCAATACAGTCGATGGTTTCGTGGTCGCTCCACTGGAGATCGTCGAGCAGGAGTAGCGTCGGCTGGCCGGCGGCGAGCGTGGCGCGGGTCAGGGCTTCGAACAACCGTTGCCTCTCCCAACGCTCGGTAAATGATTCGGGAGAGGGGAGGGCTGGGTGGGAGGCGCGAAGTTCAGGCAGGAGCCTGCCGATTTCGGCCAGCCAGGCTGGGTCGAGACGCGGCCAGTGCGCGCGGAGGTCTTCGGCTCGAAGCCAGTCGGCGATCGGGGCGTAGGCGAGACCACCCGCGGCGGCGTAGCAGCGGGTTCGCGCGGTCGTGAAACCCTGTCTGCCGGCCCACGTCAGCAGTTCTTCGGCCAGGCGCGTCTTGCCGACGCCTGCTTCGCCCGAAATGACGCAGAGTTGGGCATATCCAGCGTGAGAGCGTCGCCATGCGAGTTGCATGGCATCCCATTCGCGCTGGCGGCCCACCAGCGGTTGGATGCGTGGCGTATCGATTGTCTGCTCCGGCCAGCCGATGGCTGCCACATCGCCGGCATTGAGCAACCGCAGATAGAGATCGTGGGTTGCCAGGTCCGGCTCGACATCCAGTTCACGTTTCAGGATGGCGCGACAGCGGTTGTAGACATCGAGTGCGGCGTTCCGGTTGCCGGTCAGCGCATGGAGGCGCATGAGGTCGCGCCAGGTCGACTCGTTCAGGGGATCGAAGCGCAGCCGGCGTTCGGCGTGCTGGATCGCGGTTGCGTAGTCGCGCCGGTTCTCCAGCAGGGAAATCAGATGAGCGATGGCGCTGAGGAACTCCTGGCGCAGCCGTTCGCGTTCGGGAACGATCCAGTCGTCGTAGCAATCGGGCAGGAGATCGTCGGTGTAGAGGCAAACGGCGTGTGTGAGCGCCGCGCAGGATGCGGCTGGATCGGCGTCCTGTTCGGCGGTGGCGGATTGGCGCAGAGCGTCCTCAAGATCGTGCACATCGAGCGTGAACGGGGCGTCGAGTCGCCAGCAGACATTCATGTCGTCCAGCGCCAGGTAGCGGTCGATGTCGGGCCAGGCGCGGCGCAGACGGTGGAGGAGCTGGCGCAGGTTGGTGCGCGCCTGTTGGTCGGTCGAATCGGGCCAGAAGGTGAAGGCGAGCGACTGACGGGATATTGGCGTTCCGGCGCGCAGGATCAGGCAGGAGATCAGCGACTGGATGCGCGGCATGTCGAAGCCAGTCGCCGTCACGTCGCCGTAGCGGAACTGGAACGGGCCGAGCAAGCGGACGTGCAGCATCGTGTCCACGGTAGGCTCGCTTCTGGCTGGGCACGGACGAGGCGTTCGTGGGGCCAGCGGTGCGCATTGCGGCCTGGCAATCCGAACAAGGATGCGCTATTGGAACACAGGACGCGTCCCGACCGCAAGCAGGCATCGAATCGATTGACTGTTACACTAGCGCGCCGAAGAGATCTCGGCAGCGGAGGGAGCGCGGGTGGTATTGCGGGCGGCGATGCTGTGGCTGGCGGGGAACACGCGGGCCGAGGATCTGGTGCGTCGCGCGCCGTTCGCCCGTTCGATGGTGGAGCGGTTCGTAGCCGGCGAGGACTCCGAGACGGCGCTGGCGGCGGCGCGAGCGCTGCGTGAACGTGGGCTGCTCGTTTCGCTCGATCTGCTGGGGGAGAACGCGCCCGACGAGGCGCGAGCGGCCGAGGCGGGGCGCGCGTACCTGGCGTTGCTGGACCAGATTGAGGCGGCTGGGCTGCCGGGCAACATCTCGATCAAGCTGACGATGCTGGGGCTGGATAACTCCGACGAATTGGCTTGGGAGAAGCTGGAGGCGATTGTCCGGCGGGCGGATGAGCTGGAGATTTTCGTGCGGGTCGATATGGAGGGGTCGGACTATACTGAGCGGACGCTTGGGCTATTCCGGCGCGTCCACGATCTGTACCCGAAGGCGGTCGGGATCGTCCTGCAATCGTACCTGTACAGGACCGACCGCGACCTGGACGAGATGATCGAGCGCGGGGCGCGGGTGCGGATCGTGAAGGGCGCCTACAAGGAGCCGGAGACGGTTGCCTATCCGCACAAGAGCGATGTCGATGCCGCGTTCCGGAGGCATATCGAACTACTGCTGGAGGATGGGAACTATCCGGCGTTCGCCACGCATGACGAGGCGATCATCCGGATGACGCAGGGCTACGCGCTGCGGATGGGCGTCGAGCGGTCGCGCTTCGAGTTCCAGATGCTGTACGGGATCGGGAAACGGCGGCAGGAGGCGCTGGTAGCCGAGGGGTACAACATGCGCGTCTACGTGCCGTACGGGACGAGCTGGTACCCGTACTTCATGCGCCGGCTGGCGGAACGGCCGGCGAACGTGCTGTTTATCCTGCGGCAGATGTTGCGCTCGTGAGGCTGGAAACCCCTCCCCTGAAAAGGGAGGGGCTATTCGGTTCGTACGGTTTGAAGCCCCTTCCTTTTCAGGGGAGGGGTTGGGGAGGGGTTTGTCGCCGCAAGCACTTGACAGTCGGGCAGCCGTGGCGCACAAGGTCACGGACAGTTGGCGTGTGTGTCTGGAAGATGAGGGAGGCGGCGTGGTCAAGCTCGGGATCATGATCGAGGGCCAGGAGGGATTGAACTGGGAGCGCTGGCACCGGTTGATCGATGACGCGGAGCGGTTGGGGTTCGATTCGCTGTGGAGGTCGGACCACCTGTTCTCGGTGATGGGGGAGTCGCAGCGCGAGACGCTGGCGCTCTGGCCGTCGCTGACGGCAGTGGCTTTGAAGAGCAGCCGGATCGAGTTCGGGCAGCTCGTGTCGCCGACGACGTTCCGGCATCCGGTCCATCTGGCGGCGGATGGGGCGTCGGTCGATCAGGCGTCGGGCGGGCGGTTCTGGCTGGGAGTCGGCGCGGGCTGGAACGAGAGCGAACACGCATCGTTCGGGTTTCGGCTGCCGCCGCTGAAGGAGCGGATGGACCGCTTCGCGGAGGCGCTGGCGGTCATCAAGCTGCTGGGGACGGGCGAGCCGGCGACGTTCGCGGGCGAACACTTCCAGCTCGACGGCGCGCGGACGACATTCACGCCGACGCGAGCGAGCGGGGCGCGGCTGATGATCGGCGGCAGCGGCGAGAAGCGGACGTTGCGGCTGGTGGCGGAGTACGCGGACGAGTGGAACGCGACGCTGATGGCGCATGACACGTATGTTCAGAAGACCGAGGTGTTGGAGCGGCATTGTGAAGCAGTTGGCCGTGATCCAGGTGAGATCCAGCGCTCGATGATGATCGGGCATATTGTCGGGCGCGACGAGGGCGAGTTGCGGCGACGAGCAAGCGAGTTGCAGGCGATCATTCCAGGCACGCGCGATGTGGAGGTCGATGCGCTGTTGTCGCGCCAACGTGAGCGAGGCTGGCTGGTTGGGACGCCACCTGAAGTTGTCGAACAGATCCAGGCGCGCGGGGCGCAGGGGGTCGAGCGGATCATGATGCAGACGTTCCTGATGGACGATGTCGAGCAGCTTGAGTTGATCGCGAGCGAGGTGATACCGCACGTGTAGGCGACGGCCCTCACCCCCCAACCCCCTCTCCCAATTCTGGGCGAGGGGGAGCAGGAGGAGAACACGCCATCTCCGATCCAGGCTCCCCCTCGCCCAGAATTGGGAGAGGGG
>JBBECJ010000190.1:0-4571 GCA_040881885.1 Thermomicrobiales bacterium
GCCCAAGGCGCAGACATCGCAGCGCAAGCGGCGCGCTGCGCGCTTGGGGGTAACCGGTTCGCCAGGGAGCAGCAGAAACGGGCCAGGCATATTGCCTGGCCCGTTCGCGTGTGCAGAAGGTGGCCGTGCACCCTCCGGTCGATCGGCGATCCTCCAGCTTGCGCCGGCTAGTTAGCTCCAGCCAGGCAGCCCCACGTCACCCACGGGTTACCGTTTATGGCTGCTTCCTTCCGGACCTGACCAGGTTCGCGGGTCCGCGCCGCGCGGGACCTGACCTTCATCACCACTTGGCCGGGCAGTCCCAAAGGATCGGACCTCAGGAGGGAATTCCGTCCCGCTAAAGCGGATTGCGGGTGCAGGGCACCGCTAGCTCCCCACCTAGCACGACCAACCAAAGTATACACCGACGCTGCCAGCCAGTCACTGCCGCAGCTCGCGCCGCGACGACCGGCGCGAACGGTACAATTCTGGTGATGAACGCGCAAACTGACCGTCAGTCCCGATCGATACGGCGCCTCAGGCTCCTCGCCGCGCTCCTGCCGATCCTGCTCGCTTCGGCCATGCTCGCCGTTCCAGCCGCCGCTCAGGACGACGGCGTCGTCAGCGGCACTGTCATCAACGAGACGACCGGCGAGCCGGCCGCCGCCATCGAGGTCACGATTTCGAAGTTCGCCGACCAGTCCGGCGCGAGCGAAGACACGACGACAACCACTGCCGACGATGGCAGCTACCGGTTTGAGAGTCTCGACACCTCGGATGGCCTCGCGTATGCGGTGTCGGTGCGCTATGCGGATGTGCTGTATGGGTCGTCGATGATCCTGCTGAGCAACGACCCTCGCCAGGAGTCCGACATTGCCGTCTTCGAGACGACGACCGACCAGTCGGTCGTTAGCGTCGCAACGCGTGGCCTGATCGTCAGCGGAGTTGACCGCGAGACCGGCGTGTTCACCGTCACCGACGCATACGCATTCAATGTCGCGGGAGACATGACGGTCGTTGAAGGTAGCGACGGGTACAGCGTTCGCTTTCCTGTGCCTGACAATGTCGCCGAGATCACGCCGCGGCCCGGCTTCAACTTCGGTACCGCGCGCGTTGAAGAGACATCCGTACTGGTGACGACACCACTCAAGCCTGGCTCGACGACTGCGTCGCTGGACTACGCGTTCCTCTACACCGGCACAGCGATCGACGTTCCGCTCTCCGCCGCCTATCCAACCGAGGCAATCCAGGTTCTGGTTCCCGCCGGCCTCGACGACGCCGAAATCGTCGTCTCCGCTGACGGAACAGGGCTGGTCGACGGCGGTGTCGTCGCGATCAGCGGTCGCGACTACCACGTCTGGAGCGCGAGCGACATCGATTCCGGCTCAACATTCACGCTCCAATTCTCCGGACTTTCCCGTCCGCCCGCGACCGAACGGCTCCACACAGTCGAACCGGCCATCATCGCGGCGCTCGCGCTCCTGGCCGCTGCCGGCATCACCGTCTGGACTGTCGTATCGCGTGGGCTACACAGGCCGCGTCCTGTCGTGCTTGCGCCGGCCGCCGCCGCGCCGCTGGACATCCGCCGCGAACGGCTCTCCGTTGAGCTTCGCCTCCTTGAGGACAGTTGGCAAGCGGCTGAGATCGATGAAGAAAGCTATCGCGCCGGCCGTCGCGCCATTCTCGAAGATCTGCGGAGCATCTCACGCCAGTACCGCGGCCTCGGCGACGACGAGGAGACGGACTCGTTTCCCATGCTACGATAGCCGTCCGGACGACCGGACATGGAGGGGACGTAACGTAATGGGAAACGATCAAATCCGCCGCATCACATCCGACGGCATCTACAGCTTCAAGCTGATAAGCGAGCCACAGTTTTCGCCGGATGGCGCTCGCGTCAGTTACGTCGTCACAACAATCGAGCGCGAGAAGAACGATTACCGCTCGTCGATCAACGTCGCCGCCGCCGACGGCTCCGGAGCGCGGCGCCTGACCCAGGCAGACGCGAAGGACTCGCTCCCGCGCTGGTCGCCGGACGGCAAGCACCTCGCCTTCCTCTCAGACCGCTCGGACAAGCCACAAGTCTGGCTGATTCGCGCCGACGGCGGCGAAGCCTGGGAGGCAACGTCGTTGTCCGAAGGCGTCGCATCCTACTCCTGGTCGCCGGATGGATCCAGCTTCGTCGTCGTCTCCAAGTCGACCGAGGAATCGGAAGCGGCCAAGGACGATGATGAGGCGAAAAAGAAGGATGACGAGAAGTCAGACATCCGCCACATCACGAAGATCCGCTATAAGGCGGACGACGAAGGGTTCCTGGATTTCAAGCCGAAACACCTCTGGCTCGTGCCGGCATTCGGCGGAACGCCGCAGCAATTGACTTCCGCCGACATCAGCGACGCCGATCCAGTCTGGTCTCCGAACGGGCGCGAGATAGCGTTCGTAACCAATCGCAGCGACGGGCGCGAGATGAACAACGTGTCCCAGGCCTGGTCGGTTGTCGCGACCGGCAAGCAGGAGCGCCCGATCCTGGATGGCAACGACGCCAAGTTCGACTCTCCGAGCTGGTCGCCGGATGGGACCCAACTTGCCGTCATTGGGAACTGGGAAGCCAGGGCCGGCGGGGCGAAGAACGTCAACGTCTGGGTGGTTCCGGCCGGTGGAGGCGAGCCGCGCAACCTGACCGGCGATTTCGACCGCTCGACGGACGATTCAGCGATGAGCGACGTCTTCGCCGGGTCGTCAACCCGGCCTACCTGGACGCCGGACGGATCGAGCCTGCTCACGCTCGTCAGCGACAACGGATCGACACATCTGTTCCGCGTCTCTCTCGCCGATGGAGACGTCTCCCGCGTCACCGGTGGCGACCGCCGCCTCTCGGCCTTCTCGCTATCCTCGGACGGCAAGCGGATCGCGTTTGTCTCCGGCACGACAACGAACCCCGGCGACCTGTACCTTGCCAACCTCGACGGCAGCGACGAGCGACAGCTTACCGCTCTGAACGCGGATTTCCTCGGCGCCGTCACGCTCTCCGAACCGGAAGAGTTCCGAGTCGCCTCTCACTCCGACGGCGCCGAGATCCACGGCTGGGTCATGAAGCCGGTCGGATTCGAACCTGGACGCAAATACCCGATGATCCTCCAGATCCACGGCGGACCACACGGGATGTACGCCAACCACATGATGCACGAATTCCAGCTGATGGCGGCGCGCGGCTACGTCGTCGTCTACTGCAACCCGCGCGGCTCCGCCGGCTACGGCGAAGCGTTCACAACCTTCACCTACCAGGCCTGGGGCGAGAAGGACATGCCGGATGTCATGGCGGCCGTTGACCATGTCGTCAACCAGGGCTATGTCGACGAGAACCGGCTCGGTGTCACCGGCGGCTCGTACGGCGGTTACATGACGCTCTGGGTGATCGGCCACACCGACCGCTTCAAGGCCGCCGTCACCCAGCGCTGCGTCTCGAACCTGCACTCGTTCTACGGCACCAGCGACATCGGTTTCAGCCTCGGAGAGTTCGAGTTCGGCGGGTCGGCCTGGGATGAGCGCGAGCGCTACATGAAGTATTCGCCGATCACCTATGTCAAGGAAATGACGACCCCGCTGCTGATCGTTCACTCCGAGCAGGACTATCGCTGCCCGATCGAGCAGGCCGAACAGGTCTTCATCTCGCTCAAGAAGCTCGGCCGCGAGGTTGAATTCGTGCGCTTCCCGGACGAGAACCACAACCTCTCGCGCACCGGAAAACCCAAGCACCGCATCGAGCGCCTTGAGCACATCATCGGCTGGTTCGATAAGCACCTGTAGCTGATGGCTAACAGCTGAAGGCTGATAGCTGACCCGCTATCCCGGAATCCGCTCGCGGATCCAGTCGGCCAGGAAATCAGCCATCGCGTCGCGGTAAGCGATTCCACGTTCGGCTGTCGCCGGGCGCGCGTCGCCGAGGATGCCGTTGCTTGTGAGAGCGATCATGCCCTTCTCGAAGATTGCGCTGACGGCGTTCGCGTTGAACTCTCCAACAAAGCCTTCCTCGGCATGCTCCATTACGACCAGGTCGTCGCGGGCGGCCAGCACCAGCGACGTCTCCGCCTCGCCCGCGTGCGCGCCGGCCACGTTCGGCGTGATGCCGTCGCGCGCCGCCACCTCGTTCATCGGTCCCATGAACGCCATCAAGTCGTGATAGGCGATGAAACGCGCGCTTCCAGCCTTACCGCCCAACTCGTCCTCGAGTTCCCGCAGCGGCCCGAAGTTGCCGCCGTGGCTGGGGACGATCACGATTGTCTCGAACCCATGGGACGCCAGGCTTTCGGCGTACTGCCGCACGACCGTCTTGAACGCCTCCGTGTCGAGCGTTATCGTGCCGGCGAACGGCATGTGATGCTCGGAAACGCCGAACGGGATCGTCGGTCCCTGGAAGACACCCGGCAAGCGCTCGACGATCGCGGCGACCAGCGTCGTGCCGAGCAACGTGTCGGTTTGCAGCGGCAGATGCGGGCCGTGCTGCTCCATCGAACCTGCGGCGGAGACGACCGTCCGCTGGCCGGCGTCCAGCGCCGCCTTGACTTGCGGCCACGACATTTCCTCCAGCATCC
>JBBECJ010000191.1:0-4558 GCA_040881885.1 Thermomicrobiales bacterium
GCGCCGCGACCTGGAGCGCAAGCACATCGACATCGGGATGGGGATTGAGCGGATCAGCATGGTCCTCCAGGATGCCGAGTCGATGTTCGACACCGATCTGTTTCAGCCAATCATCCGTCGCGTCACCGGGATTACAGGCAAAGCGTATAAGCTCGACGAGCAGCTCGACCGTTCGATGCGCGTCATCGCCGACCACGGCCGCGCCGTCACATTTTTGATCGCCGACGGCGTCCTGCCGGGCAACGAGGGCCGTGGCTACGTCCTGCGCCGCATCCTGCGCCGGGCGGTCCGCCACGGACGCCTGCTCGGCATCGGGCGCCCGTTCCTGACTGAAATCGCGGACATCGTCATTGGCGAGTTTGGCGACCGCTATCCGGAGCTGCATGCGCGCCGTGACACGATCCATCGCGTGATTCAGAACGAGGAAGATAACTTCGGCCGGACGCTGGCGACCGGCATCTCGCGCTTCGACACGCTGGCCGCCGAGGTGCGCGCTTCCAACAGCGCCGTCATTCCCGGCGCGGAGGCGTTCCGGCTCTACGACACCTACGGCTTCCCATTCGAGCTGACGGCCGAACTGGCGCGCGACGCTGGGTTGGACATCGATGTTGAAGCATTCGCCGAGGCGCTGGAACAGTCGCGGGCTCGCAGCCGAGCGGCGATCCGCGGCTTCGCCGACGGCGCCCGTGGCCGCTCCCACCTCTACGCGGCGGCCGCCGGCGCGCCGGTCGAGTTCGTTGGCTATGACCGCGCGCAAAATGACGCGACGGTGACAGACGTGTTCGGCGCAGACTCCGCCGTCGATCAGCTCGACGCCGGAGAGCCGGGCGAGCTTGTCCTCGACGAAACCGTCTTCTACGGCGAATCGGGCGGTCAGGTCGGCGACACCGGCACGATCGCTACCGAAACCGGCGTCTTCACTGTCCACGACACCCAGCGGCCAACGCCGACGCTGATCGTCCATCGTGGGGAAGTCAGCGAGGGCTTCATCCGCGCCGGTCAACAGGCGACGGCCATGATCGACGCGGACCGGCGTGACGCGATCCGCCGCAACCACACGGCGACCCATGTGCTGCACCGCGCCCTGCGGATGGTGCTCGGCGACGAAACGCACCAGGCAGGCTCGCTGGTCGCTCCCGATCGGCTGCGCTTCGACTTCACCAGCCAGGACGCGCTCGGAGCCGATGGCCTTAACCAGGTGACAGAGATCGCCAACAGCGTACCTCTCCGCAACATCTCGGTTGTCGCCGAGACGATGCCGTACGCCGACGCGGTCGAGGATGGCGCGATAGCGCTCTTCGGCGAGAAGTACGGCGACATCGTCCGCGTCGTCAAGATCGGCGATTACTCAGCCGAGCTGTGCGGCGGCACGCACGTTTCCGCGACCGGCGAGATCGGCCCAATTGTGGTCCTGGCCGAGTCGTCAATCGGTTCGGGTGTCCGCAGAATCGAGGCGCTGACCGGCGAAGGCGCGATCCGCCATCTGTTGCGCGCCCACCTTGTCACCAACGAGCTGTCCCGCGCGCTCCATGCGCCAGTCGATGGCCTGCTCGACGAAGTGCGTCAGATCAGCAACCAGGTCCGCGAGCGCGACCGGACGATCGAGCAGTTGCGGCTCTCGCTGGCGACGTCCGATATCGACGGTCTGATTGAGCGCTCGGTTTCCGTCGACGGAACCCAGGTGCTGGCGACGCGTGTCCCGGCCCAGGACCGCGAGACGCTGCTCCAGATCGGCGACCGCCTGCGCGACAAGCTGCAATCCGGTGTCATCGTCATCGCCAGCGAGATCGACGCCCAGCCGGCCTTGCTGGCGATGGTGACGAAGGACCAGGTCAGTCGCGGCCTGAGCGCCGGCAAGCTGATCCAGGAGATCGCGCCGATTGTCGGAGGGCGGGGTGGCGGCCGGCCCGAGTTGGCCCAGGGTGGCGGTTCAGACGCGAGCAAGCTCGATGAGGCGCTCGCGTCAGTCGTGACGATTGTGAAGCGACAGGTTTCCGGCTAGAGCCGCCTTGCGGTATTGCGTTGTCACGCGCCGCCCGGCGGCTCCCAGGAGGAGCGGTAGATGGCAGCGCGCTACGTGGAACAGTTCACCGTCCGGACGCCCGACGAGCTCGACGAGCTGGAAGAAGCGATCGGCGACGGTCAGCTCGAGTCCGTCCTTGTCGATGTGCCGGATGGCGCCAGCGCGTTTCAGACAGCGCGCGAGTTCCGCCGCATTCTCAACGTCGCCCGCGCGGCCGGCGTCGAGATCGAACTGTCCACCGACGACCCATTGCGCCGCGAGTTGGCACGCATCATGGGTCTGCCACTTGCCTCGGATGTCGTCCTCGACCAACCGGTCGCTGACGCTCGTCCTTCGGACACCCCGGACAGCAAGACGTTCCGAATCGTCCGCCCGGCGCAGCCCGAAACGGTCGATGTGACCGCCGACGAGCCGGCCTGGAACGACGCCGACACCCGGCCAGCCTTCCGCCCGTGGCAATCGCCCGCCTCGACCGGCGACGACGACGAGCCTGACGAAACCGACGACGGCTCGTACAGCTTCGTCATCCACCCGCCTTCGACCCGCCGGACCTCCACCCAGACGTTCGAGCGTCCAATTCGTCAGACCGAAACGATACCGTCGTTCGAGGTCTGGGAGGCTGGCAGTCACGCCGACCCTCACCTTCAGCCCGAATCGTCGATACGCCGCCGGCTGCGCCCGTTCGCCTGGCTCAGCCTGCTGCTGACCGTCACCCTGGCCGGCGCGCTGCTGTTCATGTTTCTGCTGCCAGCGGCCACGATCGCCGTCACACCAGTCGAATCGCGGATTAGCAGCAGCCTGACCTACGGTGTCGCCTTGCCCGGCACGAACTGGGACATCGCCATCCAGCCTGAGACGATCAGCACAACGCTGTCGTTCAGCGCGACGATCCCAACTACCGGCGAACGCTTCGAGCCAGATGCCATCGCGCGCGGCAGCGTCTGGCTGACCAACGCCTCAACTGTTGATGTCCTCGTTCCCGCCGGGACCACTCTGATCGGCGAAAACGGTGTCCAGTTCGCGACCGTCGCCGATGTGACGGTGCCGGCCGCCGACCCCTACAGCACACTCACGATCGGCAGCGCGTCGGTCGAGGTTGCGGCTGTCGCGCCCGGCCCGGACGGCAACGTCGCCGCCGAAACCGTCTTCGGCCAGCTCGACAGCGGCATCTACTACCTGAACCGCGACCTGATCGGCGGCGGGACGCTGCGCCGGATCGCGACCGTCAGCCAGGCCGACATCGACCGGCTCAACAACCAAGCCCGAGCCAACCTTGACTCACAGGCCATCGGCGCGATCGACAAGCGCCTCGCGGACGGCCAGAAGCTGCTCGCCAACACCGAGCATCGCGGCCAGATCCAGCAACGCTTCAACCATGCATCCGGCGCGGACGCCGGCTCGCTCACGCTCGACGCGTCGCTGACGATCTCGGCTCAGGCTTACAGCCTCGACAACGTCCACCAGCAGGCGACGATATCCGTCATTGAACGTCTGCGCGGCCAGGCCGGAGACGCTGTCGTCGTCCTCGACGACACGCTCCAGAACAGCGAGCCGCAACCAGTTGACGGCTCTAATGGAACCGCCTTCGCGGTTGACGCCAGCGCAACCGTCCGCGCCATCGTCAGCCAGGCGGAACTCGACTCATTACGCGCCGAATTGTCCGGCGAGGAGGCCGGCGCGGCGCTGGCACGCATCCGTCAGGTGCAGGGCGTCGGGAGCGTCACGATCGACCACTCGCCAGACTGGCTCGGCGGCCGGATGCCGAGGCTGGAATCGCGCATACAGATCGAGGTCGTCAATGCCACGCCAGTACCGACGCAAGCCACGTCGCCCGGGCCCTAAGCTGCTCGGCCTCGACCTCGGCGAGCGCCGGATCGGCGTTGCCGTCTCCGACGACACCGGCGTCATCGCCAGCCCCGTCCGTATCATCGACCTGAAACGCGCGACGCTCGAAGATGTCGCCAACCTCGCCGGCGAGTTCAAGGTCGACGGCATCATCGTCGGCCTGCCGAAAGGCATGAGCGGCGACGAGGGCTTTCAGGCCCGCGAAACGCGCGCGATGGCCGCCGAAATCGAGGCGTTCGTCAGCGTCCCGATCATTTTCTGGGACGAGCGCCTCTCCAGCTACATCGCCGACCAGGCTCTCTCCGCGCGCGTCAAGTCCCCCCGCGAACGCCGCAAGCAGCTCGACGCCATCGCCGCCGCCGTCACCCTCCAAAGTTACCTGGACGCCAACCCGCTTGAGCATCAATAGGCCACGACCTCGCGTATGGCTGCCGGTCGCGGTTTTTCGCTTCTGAAGGTTGCCCGTTTCCAGCGTGGAATCAGGGCCGTCAATGGGTCAGGGCTTATGCGCGAGTGAAGAATCGGGGTCAAATCGGCATTCTAACGCGCGTGATCGACGTGTCTGACCTGCTGATGGCACTCATTTCGGAGCCGAGAGCATAGCCAACGACCGTTTCTCAAGGGCGCTGGCAGCGGTTTCACTGATTTCGAGGGGTTACGGCCACTCGCGCATAAGCCCTATCAATGGGT
>JBBECJ010000192.1:0-4515 GCA_040881885.1 Thermomicrobiales bacterium
TGGACCCAGAGCGAATGGCCACTGCCGGCAATGCCATGGTAACGCGGCACCCGCACTCCTCCTTTCCGTTCGCGCTTCGAACGACGGTGCTCGGCAAGATTATACATCTTGTTGTGTGTATCACGCAACACGCGACCCGGAAGTCGCGTGTTGTGTGAATGCGCCTCGTGATTTACGTAACGCTGCTACGCGGACGTCAGGCTTCGATCCATTCGCGAACGTGCAGGCGGGACAGCGATTCGGCGAACGCGACGACCGTCGCAGTGACGTCGTCGGCGCTGTGCGCGATTGACGTGATGCCGCGGCCACCGAAGAGCGCAATGCCTTGCTGGAGCATGCTGAGGTAGAACAACTTGGCGAGGTCGCCGGGCATGCCCTCGCGCGACATCGGAACGCCGGGCAGCGGGGCACGCAGGTCAGTCTCGGGTGGCAGCTCCTCGCCGCCGAGCACAACCCGGAACATCGACGCGTCGCCATAGGCGCAGCCGGGGATGCCCTCACGGCGCAGGGCGGCGTTCAGGCCGGATCGGATCGCGGCGGCGCTGGCGGTGGCACGCGCCTGGACCTCGGGGTTGGCGACGTGCTCGAGGCAGGCGATGCCGGCGGCGGCCGAGAGCGGGTTGGCGTTGTAGGTGCCGGGGTGGGTGAGCTTCGGGCGGCCCTGGCGCTCCTCGGGGTTGAACGAGAGGACGCTCATGACGTCGGCCCGGCCAGTGACGGCGCCGCCGGGCAGGCCGCCGGCCAGGATCTTGGCAAGCATCGTGATGTCGCCGTGCGCGCCGTACTGTTCCTGCGCGCCGCCCGGCGCCCAGCGGAAACCGCTGACGACCTCATCGACGATCAGCAAGGTGCCGGTCCGCTCGGTCGCCTCGCGGACTGAGCGCAGGAAGGCGCCGGGGTCGGGCAGCGTGAAGAAGCCGGGGTGGCTGGTTTCAATGATGACGGCGGCTGCGGTCTCGTCGGCGACGGCGGCGTTCAGGGCGTTGAGATCGCCGCTGGGGATGACGCTGGCAGTGGATTGCAGGACGGCGGGGATTCCCGGCATGCCGTGGGCTCCGAAGGTCGTGTCGCTCCAGCCGTGGAAGTGGTCGGCGAACTGGACGATCCGGGTGCGGCCGGTCCAGGCGCGGGCAATCCGGATGGCCAGCATGCCAGCCTCGGTGCCGGAGGCGACGAAGCGGACTAGCTCGGCGCCGGGGACGATGGCGCAGATGCGGTTGGCCCATTCGAGCTCGAGCGCGTGGTTGGCGCCGAGATGGGTGCCGCGCAACAGCTGGCTGCTGACGGCCTCGAGGATATCGGGGTGACCGTGGCCGAGAATCAGCGAGCCGTGGCCGGTGACGAAGTCGACATAACGGTTGCCGTCAACGTCCCACTTGTAGGCGCCATCGGCATGGTCGACGCAGATCTGGAATGGCTCGGCGTAGCGGCCATCGTGGGTGACGCCGCTGGCGAAGCGGGTGACGGCCTGTTCGTGGTGCTTCGCCGACCCGGGATGCTCTGCGATGAAGTCGGCGACGACCGCCTGTTGGATGGCGGCGAAAGAGGTGGCGCGCTTCTCGTCTCTGAGTACCATGTTGCTCCTCCACTCCTGACGGGTTGCAGTTCGGCTGGCGGCACGCTACCACCAAGAGTGGGGGAGGGCAAGTAGGTGACAGGGAACTGGAGTTAGTATCGTACAGACCGTCTCCAGTTCCTGGTTCCCTGCTCCCTCGTTAGGCGGCAACCTCGTAGCCGGCTTCGGCGATGGTGGCGACAATCTGCTCGTCGGTGACGGCGTCGCCGTGACGGACGGTGACGAGCTTGCTGGGAATGTCGATGCTGACGGCCTCAATGCCCGGCACGCTGGTCAATTCGTTGGTGATGGCGCGAACGCAGTGCTCGCAACTGATATCGGGGACGCGGTACTGCTTCTCAACCACGGTTACCTCCATGCAGGTCTCAAGAGTTACCCCCAGAGGGTATCAGAACCGAAGGATAACACATCGACCGAGGATGAATAGTCCACCCGGGTGGACTGCCGTGCCGTCTTGGATTGGCATACTTCGGACAGGTCCGAAATCGGCGCACGACGGTATGAATGGGATGGGTTGTGGCGGCTGTAAGGGAACTGCGGCTCGCGCATGCGCGGATCACGTTGATCCAGGCGGAGCCGATCGATCATCCACGGCTGGCGCTCTACGCGGCCGTGAACGCGCGCGGCGTGCTGGCGTCCGGCTTCGGCGGCGCGATCCGGTTGGCGGGTGGCGGCGAGATCGAGCGCGAACTGCGCGGGCAGGGGCCGCTGCTGGTCGGCGAAGCCTACGCGACCGGGCCTGGTCAACTGGCGGAACGGGGCGTCGCGCGGATCGTGTTTGGGATCACGACGCTGGAGCCGGGCCAGCCGCCGCGACGGGAAGCGGCAGGAAACGCGCTGACAGCCGGGTTGGAGCTTGTTGACCGTGAACGGATCCGGTCACTGACGTTTCCGGAGGTGGCGGTCCGCGCCGGCGGGATCGCGCTGACGGAGGCCGCCGCGCTGCTGATCGACGCGCTTGGCGCGCGGTTGCGGCGCGGATCGGCGCTTGAAGATGTCGTGATCGCGGGGTCGCATCTGGAGTACTTGCGCGCCTGCCGGGATCTGTTGATCGCGATGGGAGCGAGCGACCCGTGACGCGGGACGTCGGACGCGTAATTCGCCTCGCTCCTCGTAGGGGCCGTGGCTCCGTTCCGGCCCACGCCGTGAGGCGTCCTCTTGGTACTGGCCCGGTTCAACACTGGCGCAGACGCGGTTGATCCGTGTAGTTGCGTCCGTCTTGTCGAGAGGACGCCTCACGGCGTGGGCCGGAACGGAGCCACGGCCCCTACGACGGTCGGGATCGCACGCGGTTCCCCGATTCAGGTAGCGTGCGCCGTCGCTCGTTCGACGACTGTTTGGAGCGTGTCCAGTACCCAGACGACGTGGTTCTGGCCGCGCCGGAGGTGGTTGGCGAGGACATGGCGCATGCCGGCGTCGGCGGCGGGGAGCTGGAGGGCGGCGGCGAGGTCGGGGACGGCCGGGATGGCGCGGGCGGGGTCCTGCTTGAAACGTCCGTCGCGGGTGTAGCCGAGGGTGACGAGCGTCCGGGCGATGTCGCGCTGGATGGCGTTGGCGGCTCGGAGCGCGGCGTCATCGCCGCTGTCGAGGCTGGCTGTCATCGCGTAGAAGGCATCCAGGGACGTTCCGAGGCTGGCGATGGCCGTCTGGGTTGGCGATAGATCGATGACGTCTTCCGCCGGGGCAGCGTAGAGGTCGACGGCGGCGGCGATTTCGGTCAGCGTTGCGCGGTAGTCGAACGGGGCGATCGGGGAGTTGAGCGAGCGCAGGAGGGTCGCGGCGTAGACGCGCATGTCGCGCAGCAGGTTATCGCGATCGGCGATCTCGAGCGTGTCGTCCTCGGTGTGCCAGGCGATGTTGCCGCCGCAGCCGCCGACGGGATGGTAGCCCTTCTCGGCGACGAGATCCTGCGGCATCGTTGACGAGAGCATGAAGTAGGTGGTCACGCCGAGATTGTTGAACGAGCAGTCGCCGGCGCGCAGGACGTGGCCTTCGCCGCTGGATTCGAGGCCGGTGATGTCGCGGATGACCTGCTGGCAGAAGCCTTCGGCCTCGCTCATCCAGGAGACGTTCTCGTAGACGGTCGCCCAGCGGCAGCCGGGGGAATCGACGTTGACATGCGCGACGCAGTTGCGGGCCAGGTCATGGGCGTACTGGTCAGCGTACCAGGTCGAGCCTGCGTAGCGGCCGTGCGAGTGGCCACTCCACCATGCGACGCGCAGCGTGCGGTCGAGCGAACCTTCGTGCTGCTTGAAGACCCGCGCCAGCTCGAGCAGGGTGGCGTCGCCGGTGGCGTTGTCGCCGACACCGACGTGCCAGGAGTCGAGATGGCCGTGGAAGAGGACGAACTCGTCGGGGAAGCGGTTGCCCCTGATCTCGGCAACGACGACCGGGATTGGCCGCCAGCCGGTGTCGGTCAGGTTGGAGAAGGCGACCGTGACCGGTCGGCGCTGGAGTTCGGCGATCAGCTCGTTGCCGTCAGGGTTGTTGATGGTCAGGATCGGGACGGGCGGGACGCGGCCCAGCGAGTCGAGGTCAGGCGATCCCCAGGCAGTGGTTGTGATGCCCTCGTGAATGCGATTGCCGGGGTTGATGAAGATGGCGCCGACGGCGCCGGAATTGGCGAGGTCGAAGCCGCGAGCGGCGATGCCGAGCCCTTCGGTCATGACGATCTTGCCGCGTAGGTCAACGTCGGAGGCGGTGCGTTGCTCGCTGAAGAGCTCGTTGATGCCGGCCGCCTGGTGACCAGGGATGTAGACCAGCTCGGCCTCGACCTCCTGGCCGTCGGTGTGGGGCGAGAACGATGGGGTCTTGACGATGTAAGCCTTGCCGCCGTTGCCGAGCGTCCGGAAACTGGCCGGGCCGGGCAGGCTGATCAGGCAGGTTGGGTGGTGGACATCGAACGGGATGTTCCAGCTTGCGAGCTTGTTGGTGATGGT
>JBBECJ010000193.1:0-4513 GCA_040881885.1 Thermomicrobiales bacterium
CCGTGCGTGCTTACCCAAACAGTCATCCGCCTCACTAGCCCCAGCGCCGTCCGTGGGCTCGACAACCGCAAGAGCCGGGCCGCAGACGCCACCGGCCCGACCTCTGGACAACGTGGTCAGCCACTTGCGAGTTACGCCCGCCCGGGCAATCACGCGCACGCGTTGGCGCTGGGCCAGGTTGTCAAATGGCACGTCAGGAGGATCGAATGTTTCGCAGGATTCTGGTTGGAATGGTCGCCATCGGCGGGCTTGTCGCGGCCGGTTTGGCGCTGCTGAGCCGCCGTGGAGCGAGGTCTGTGTCAGCAAGCACGGCTGTCCAATGGCCGTTCGACGCTGGCGAGCTCTCCACCCTGATGAGCCGCGTCGTCAGCGAGCAACGCGCTCGTGTCAACAGCATCGCCGATCCGGCGGCGCGGGAGCGCGCGCGCTCGTTCCTTGAGTACTACGAGCGACGCCGTCGGGCTGCCGCAGTATAGGATTCACCGGGCCGCGGCTGGGATCAAGACCGTCGACGCATCCGTCCGAACCGCTGGCCGTGACGGAATCAGCACCGTCTGGATTGCAGGCATCGGAGCCGAGGTCGCCTCCTGTCACGAGCGGTTGCGGCGTGAGAATTGCGACTAGCCGCCGGCAACCCGAGGAGTTGGGCGTTCGCGGCCGTCCAGGGCCCCGCGACTCGCCTCATCTGGACAGCCAAGCGTACGGAGATCTGAATGCCCGTCGGGCAACTCTACTACACGACCAGCCCGTCCCGGCGCGTCGAGCCAACCGCCGAGCATGTCCGCGCGCTAGTGATCCTGCCGACCTACAACGAGCGCGACAACGTTCGCCAGATCATTCCCGCCATCCTCGCCCACGACGGCATCGAGGCCCTGGTCGTCGATGACGGGTCACCGGACGGCACCGCCGCCGCGGTCCGCGAACTGGCCGCCACGCACCCCGGACGCGTCCACCTGATCGAGCGCGAGGGCAAGTTCGGCCTCGGCACCGCCTACCTGAACGGCTTTGCCTGGGCGCTCGCGCGCGACTACACGCACGTCATCGAAATGGACGCCGACCTCTCGCATCACCCGGCGGCTTTGCGGCGCCTCCTGCAGGCCAGCCGGCACGCCGACCTCGTCATCGGATCGCGTTACGTTTCGGGCGGGCGGACCGTCAACTGGCCCGCCCATCGCAAGCTCATCTCACGCGGTGGCTCGATCTACGCCCGTCTCCTGCTCAATCTGCCGGTCCGTGATCTAACCGGAGGGTTCAAGTGCTTTCGCCGCCTCGTCCTTGAGTCGATCGATCTGGAGACTGTCGATTCGACCGGCTATGCGTTCCAGATTGAGCTGACCTACCGAGCCGCCATTAGCGGGTTCCGGATCGCGGAGATTCCGATTACGTTCGCCGAACGCCTGCGCGGAGAGTCCAAGATGGACTCGCGGATCGTGATCGAGGCGTTCGTGCGTGTCGTGCGCCTGCGGCTGTCGCGCCGCCGGACGGCCCGGCCTTTTGCGTTGCCGTTCCGGCCCGATGGGCGGGCCCCCGGCGTCTGATGGCCGACGGCAAACCGGACCACGGCACAGTCGCGGCGCCTGCGAGAGGAACAGCGCCTGAAGATCACATTCTTCGCCGGCAGCGTCGTCGGCTACGTCGACAATCCGTCCGCCATCTACACCCGTGGCCTCGCCCACGGCCTCGCGCTGCGCGGCAATGACATTCGCATCGTTGAGGAACGTCAGAATCACGCATTCACGCGGACGCTGCGCGAGGCTGGCGCGGGAGCGGCGCGCCATTTCCACGACGGCTTCCGCCTCTTTCAGCACACCACCTACGAGCCGCGCAGCGGCGGACGCCTGCTTGAGTGGACGACGCGCGAGCTCGCGCTGATTGACATCGCCGTCGCCGTTGCCGGTCTGGACCAGGAGCTATGCCGCTGGCTGGCGAACCTCTCCCACCCTGGACTCGTGCGCGCCTACCTGACCTTCGACCCGGCGTCGCTGACCGGCGATGTCGTGGCGAGACTGGAACTTGAGAAATACGATCTCGTTCTCGCGCCGTCACCACCAGCAGCGCGCATTGCCTGGCAACCGTTCGCGCCCGCTATCGCCGACCAGGATCGGATGCAGGCCATCACCGCGCAACTTGACCAGTCGATCGTTGACGCCGCCGACCCGATACTCGCCGCTGAAGCGTTCGAAGCCATCTTGAACCGCGCCAGATCCGCGCCCCGCGCCTGATCGCGCGTGTTGGCTGACACGGCGACTCCCGCGTACGGGCGATCGTCGCAACGTCGCCCTGTTTCCCGCCCAACGCGCTTCGGGAGGGCAAGGGGCCGCGACCGTCGCCTCCACGCGGGGGAGTCGAACAACCTGCATCGTGAAAGCGATCGACCCTTACAGTTCCTCGGCGAACCACTCCTCGAACTCTGCCTCGACCGCTTCTCGCCGCTGAAACCACCATTCGTAGTCAATCGTGAATTGCAGATCGCGGTGCTGGGGAGCCGTCGGCAGTTGCGCGACGATCTCGTCGGGCAGCAGCTCGAACGTGTTGCCGTTGGCTGGGCCGAATGGCACCAGCGACGAGAACGCGGCGCAGACCTCCGGCCGTGACGCGAAGTTGATGAAATCCATTGCGACATCCAGATTTGGCGCTCCGCCCGGGATGACCCACGAGTCGCCCGACAGCGCCCCGCCATCCCACTGAACCGCGACCGCCGCCTCCTCGTCCTCGAAGCCCAGGATGCGGCTGTGCCAGACGCTGACCATATCCAGGTCGCCGCTCGTCACCATCTGCACAGGCTGGGCGCCCTGCTCCCACCAGAGCGTCAGAGCCGGCCTAATCCGATCGAGCGACGCGAACGCGCGCGGGAGATCCAGCGGGTACAGCTCATTGAGCGCGACGCCATCCGCCAGCAGCGAGAACTCCAGCGTGCCCTGAGCTTTGCGGTGCAGCCCGCGCGTCCCTGGATACCGCTCGACATCCCAGAAGTCGCGCCACGAACCGGGTGGCGGCAGATCGGGCCAGCGATCGGTCCGGTACGCCAGCAGCGTCGAATAAAAGCTCGACCCGACGCTGTGGTCGGTCCGCGCATTGTCGAGAATTCCGTCATGGTCGATGACGTTGAAGTCGAGCGTCTCCAGCACGCCGAGGTTCGCGAGCGGCAGGACATCCTCATTGAGGACATCCGACACGTCCCACTCCGTCTCCTCGTCCTCGACCATCGCGCGAAGTTGGGCAATGTCGGTCGTGCCAACCTCGATCCGCGCGCCGGTCAGCCGCTCGAACGGCTCGAAGATCGCCCGCTGTTGCGCGTCTTCATACTCACCGCCCCAGCTCGTGACGGTCAGCGTCCGGCCTGCCCAGACGGTTGGATCGTCATACCCCGGAACCGCCAGCACGAGCGCGTCGTCGCTTGCGGATGTCGCGGTCGCCGTCGCTGCTGGTTGATTGCCGTTGCTGCCGTCACCGCAGCCAGGCAACCATATCCCGCCGGCGGCGAGCGCCGCGAACCCTATGAAGCGGCGACGGCTCATCAACAGCCGTTGCCGCGTGTGTTGCCCCCTGGAACCAGTCACGGTTTGGACATCTCGTCGCCGTCGCTCTCGGCGGCGTCATGGTTGTCCTGACCGGAAATCCGGCCGCGCAGCGACCCGACCGTCCGCGCGAACCGCGTGCCAAAATCTGACGCCTCGCGGCTGACGAACTCACGCCAATAGGTGTTGACCTGTCCCATCTGCCGGAATTTGCGGTAGCGATGCGCCGCCAACCTGCGCCCACTGGCTCCCTGAATCTCGGCCAACGCGTTGACGAGCGCGTCACGCAGCAACGCCGCCGCCAGATCGGGGTCGGAATGGGCCGCGCCGGACGGTTCCGGCACAAGCGTGTCCGCCACGCCCAGCTTGATACAGTCGGCCGCCATGATCTTCAGTGCCTCGGCCACCTCAGGCGCCCGCGCGACATCCCGGTACAGGATCGCCGCCGCCCCTTCCGGAGCGATGACCGAGTAAATCGCATGCTCCTGCATCAATACCCGGTCGGCGACGCCCAGCGCCAACGCGCCGCCACTGCCGCCTTCGCCGACGATCGCCGCCACGATTGGCACCGGCAGCGCGCTCATCGTTGCCAGGCATTCGCTGAGGGAGGCCGCCAGCCCGCGCTCCTCGGCCTCGACGCCCAGATACGCTCCGGGCGTGTCGATGAACGTCACCAGCGGGCAGCCGATCCGTTCCGCGAGCCGCATCATCCGCAGCGCCTTGCGATACCCCTCCGGCAGCGCCGCGCCTCCGCGCCGCGCCGGGTCGCCATGCCCACGTTCCAGCCCGACGAAGACGACGCCACGTCCGCCAACTTCGCCCAGCCCGGCCACGACGGCTGGATCGTCGCCAAACGTTCGATCGCCGTGCAGCTCGATGAACTGCGGGCTGATCCTGTGGATGTAGTCCAACGTCGTCGGCCGGTCTACGTGTCGCGCAACCTGGACAGCGTCCCAGGCGGCGTCAAGGTGCCGGCTGGGGTGCGTCGTCGTCGG
>JBBECJ010000194.1:0-4498 GCA_040881885.1 Thermomicrobiales bacterium
CTACTTGCAGGGACGCCGGGCGAAGAGCTTTCCCCAACTGGTCCAACCTTTCCAGTCGTCATAATGGCGCCGCGCGCATCACTGGGTTGAGCGCGCCCGCTGACTGAAATGGTGAACGCATGGGAAGCCACGCCGAACACAGAACACGCATACATCTTATTCGACGTGAGGATGGAGGAGTGTCTTGAGGCATGCACCGCGCTGGCTGAAATACGCCGGTCTGTTGATGTTGATTGCCCTGATATTGCCGCTCGCCGCGGCCTGTGGCAGCGATGACGACGATGCCGATCCGACGAACACGACCGCGGCAGGCGAGGCGACCAACACTGCCCCAGCCGCCGGTGGCGACGCCACGCCGACCGAAGCTGAAGAAGAAGACGCGACAGCGACCGAGGGAGAAGCAGGCGCCTCGCCTGAAGCGTCACCGACCGAGGAAGAAGCCGAAGCCTCGCCAACCGAGGAAGAGGCTATGGCCGGCACGCAGACCTTCGGCCCGTTCACGAACGAGGACGTGCTGTTCGGCAAGGAGCAGGAAGAGGGCGAGCAGGGCGGCACCTTCATCGAGGGTTCGTTCTCGGACATCTCGACCCTGCTGCCGATCGTGGGGTCGGACACGGCATCCAGCGATTTCCAAGCGGCGATCTTTGAATCGCTCATCATCATCCACCCTGACACGCTCGAGCCGGTTGGCCTGCTGGCGGAGTCGTGGGACGTTAACGAGGATGCGACCGTCTTCACATACTACTTGCGCGACGGTGTGACCTGGTCGGACGGCGAGCCGTTCACGGCTAACGATGTCATGTTCTCTTACGACATGTACATGAACGAGGCAACTGGCTCGCCGCGTGTTGCCGACTTCTCGTCCAAGATCGAGAGCATGGAAGTCGTCGACGATCAGACAATTACCTTCAACCTTATTGAGACCAACGTGGACTTCAATGTCCAGGTCATGGTCTACGGCATCATCGCCGAGCACATCTGGGCTGATGTCGATCCGGCAGTGATGGCGCAGGATGATGGCGCGACCGGCCTCGATCCGGCTCGGGTTGTCGGCACCGGCCCGTTCCTGTTCTCGGAGTGGATCATCGAGGACCGCGCGACGGCGGTCCGCAACGACAATTACTGGAACGGTGCGCCGTACCTTGACGAGTACATCTTCAAGGTCGTCCCGGACCAGGCCGCCGGTGTCGCCCAACTTCAGACGGGCGAGATCGACTACTTCGAGGGCGTGCCCGAGTCGTCGCTGGCTGAGCTCGAGGGTAGCAGTGATGTCACGGTCGTCGACTACCCGACGGTGAATTTCACCTTCTACGGCCTGAACCTCGACGAGACGAAGACGACGCTGTTCCAGGACGTTGAAGTGCGCCAGGCGCTGCTCTATGCCCTCGACCGCGAGGCGATGCTCGAGGCGATCCGCTTCGGCTACGGCGAGATCGCGGTTGGCACGATGCCGACGTTGAGCTGGGCGTACAACCCGGCGGCGATCGAGAACGATTACCCGTACGACCCCGAGCTGGCCGCACAACTGCTTGACGAGGCCGGCTGGGTCGAGGGCGCCGACGGCATCCGCGAGAAGGATGGTCAGCGGCTGGCCTTCACGATGTACACCAACGCCGGCAACCTGGTCCGCGAGTCGTACCTGACGATTCTCCAGGAGTACTGGGCCGCGATCGGTGTTGAGATGACCCCACAGCTGGAACCGTTCCCGGCCCTGGTCGAACGAATCACCGAGACGTTTGACTTCGAGGCCATTCTGATCGGCTTCCAGTGGGGAGTCGACCCGGACCAGTCAACGATGTTCAGCTGTGATGCGACCGCCGGCGCGGGCTTCAACATGACGAACTACTGCAACGAGGAAGTCGATTCCCTGTTGCAGGCGGCACTGGTTGAGACCGATCGCGAGGCGCGCATCGAGCTCTACACGCAGTTCCAGAACGTCATCGTTGACGAACTTCCGGTCACGATCCTCGACTTCCCGCAAGGCTTCACCGGCGTCTCGAATCGGGTCCACAACGTCTACCCGAGCGGCGTGAACGCCCGGTTCAACATGCATCTCTGGTGGGTCGAGCAATAGAGGGATCTTCGGGGGTGGGATCCCCCCGTTGACCATCTCCAGTAAAACGATTCCACCTGATCAGTCACGGCAGGGCTTGCCCTGTTGGCAAAATCAGGTAGCATGTGGGCAGGGGAAGCCCTGTCCACATCACACATCCGGACAACTGAAAGGCGATACGCATGGGTCGCTTCATCTTGCGACGGCTGCTTCAGGTCATCCCACTCCTGATCGGCATCTCGATCATCACGTTCTCGCTCGCGAACCTGGTTCCTGGCAGTCCGGTGAGCGGCCTTGAGTTCAACCCGCGCACCACGCCCGAAGACATCGAGCGCATCAAGGAAAACCTGGGTCTGAACGAACCGGTCTGGAAGCGCTACTTCATCTGGATCGGCAATGTCGCCCAAGGCGACCTCGGCATCTCGCTGCGCAACTTCCGCCCAGTACGCTCGACGATCATCGAAAAACTGCCCAACACGCTGGTGCTGACCGGCACATCGCTATTGATTTCGTTCCTCATTTCAATTCCAATTGGTGTCTACGGCGCCGTCCGTAGGAACTCAGCCTTCGACAATATATCGACCGCCGGGGCGGTGGCCGGATTCTCGGTGCCGACCTTCTGGTTCGGCTTGATGTTGATTCTGCTGTTCGCCGTGAAATTCAGAGAATGGGGCCTGCCGTCGCTCCCGGCAGGGGGAGCGTATGACCTGCGCGGCGGCGGCGGATTATTTGACCGGGTCGAACATCTGCTCCTGCCGGCGTTCGCGCTGTCGTTCGTCCAGATGGCGGCCTGGACGCGCTACATCCGGTCGCAGATGATCGAGGTCCTCAACCAGGATTACATGCGGACCGCCCAGGCGAAGGGGCTGCGCGAGCGGGTCGTCGTCTTCCGGCATGGCCTGCGAAACGCGGTCCTGCCGCTCGTGACACTGCTCGGGATCGCGATTCCCGATCTGTTCGGCGGCGCGCTGATCATCGAGAACATCTTCACCTATCCCGGCATCGGTCAACTGGCGTTCAACGCCGCCATCAACAAGGACTACCCGCTCATCATGGGCATCACGCTCGTGGCCGGCACGCTGGTGATCCTCGGCAACCTGGTTGCCGACGTTGTTTACAGCCTGCTCGACCCGCGTATTCGACTCGACTGACCTGACTCGATCGCGCATCCGTTGCTACCGTTGTAGGGCTGCCGAAGAGTCCGGCAGGGAAGGACAGAGGGATGAGCACAGTTCAGGAGACTGAACGAACAGTCGTAGCGGGAGCCAGGCCGGCGGTCGATCGGAAGACGCTCGAGCGCAACGGCAAGCCACGCACCTACCTGGGAATGGCCTGGCGCCGGTTACGCCGCAACAAGCTGGCGATGATCGGGCTTGGCGTGATGCTTTTCATGATCCTCGTCGCGCTCGGCGCCGGGTTGATCTCCCAGTACATCACCCACTTTAAGCCATCCGACCAGTCGCTGCGCAACAACTTCATGGGCATCAACGAGAATGGCTACTATCTCGGCTCCGATGACCTGGGCCGCGACACGCTGACGCGCCTCGTTTACGGCGCTCGGGTCAGCCTCGGCGTGGCTGGCCTGTCGGTCGTCGTCGCGCTCACGATCGGGACGGTCGTTGGCACGGTCGCCGGCTTCTATGGCAGGTGGATCGACAGCATCCTGATGCGGTTCGTCGACATCATGCTCTCGATTCCGCAACTGTTCCTGCTGCTGCTGGTCGCCACGCTCTGGTCGCTGAGCCCATTGACGCTCTCGCTGGTGATCGCGGGCATCGCCTGGGTGACGCTCTCGCGTCTTGTCCGCGGCGAAGTGATGTCGGTCAAGAGCCGCGATTACGTCGATGCCGCGCGCGTCGTTGGCGTCGGCAATGCGCGTATCATGTTCCGACATATCCTGCCGAATGTTACGCCGGTCATCATCGTTTGGGCCTCGCTGGTCGTGCCCGGCCTGATCCTGCTCGAGGCGACGTTGTCGTTCCTCGGACTCGGCGTCCAGCCGCCAACCGCGAGCTGGGGCAACATGCTGACCGTCGCCCAGAAGGTCTGGAGCCACTCGACGGCGATGGTCCTCCTGCCGGGCTTCGCGATCTACATCACCGTCTTCGCGATCAACCTGTTCGGTAACGGCCTGCGCGACGCGCTCGACCCGAGGTTGACGGATTAGCGGCTAGCTGTCAGTAATCAGTAATCAGTAATCAGTAATCAGTAATCAGCCTGGTGGTTCGGGAGGGCAGCGATGTCCTCCCTTCGTCATCCCCAGCGCGGAGGGGCGAAAGGAGGCCTGCTCATGCCGGTTGTGCGGGTCAACGGGGTCGATCTGGCATATGAGGCGCACGGGTCCAACGGGCCGCCGCTGGTGTTGACGCACGGGTCGTGGGGGGACCGGCGTGGCTGGGCGGCGGTCGTGCCGGGGCTGGCGCGCTCGTGCCGGGTCGTGACCTG
>JBBECJ010000195.1:0-4494 GCA_040881885.1 Thermomicrobiales bacterium
CCCTTTCCGCGTCACGACTACGCGGCCGACTTTTCCGGCGCGGCCACGCGCTCCGAGTACTACGCGCTGCTGCGAAGCGCCGCCGAAGTGATCGAGTTGCGCGGCTCGCGCGACACCCCGGAAGCAGCCGACGCCGCCTACATGGCCGCCGGCGAGCATGTCGTCGAGCACGCCGACGTGATGATCGCGATCTGGGACGGCGCCGACGCGCACGGCAGCGGCGGCACCGGCGATGTCGTCGCGCTGGCGCTGGCCTGCTCGCTGCCCGTCCTCTGGATCTCCGCCGCCCAACCCCACCAACTGCGCCTGATCACCCGCAACGGGACAGGGGTTGCCGAGCAGCCGCTATCGACGCTGTTACAGCGAGTTGAAAGAAGAAAGTGCTGAAGGAGAAAGGAGTAATTGCGGTTGCCGGACGTGCTGACCCGTGCTCGACAAGTAGGGGCGGGTCGTTATGGCCAGCTTGTGAAGGACGGCGTTCCGAGACCCGCCCTGCTCCCCACCTGGCCAGCTTGACACGGACGGCGCTTCGAGACCCACCCTGTCGCCCACCCAACCACGTCTCCGTCACGGGTCAACACGTCCGGTAAGTGCAATTACTCCTTTCTCCTCAGCACTTTCTCCTTTCAACTCGCGTTACGCTACACTTCCCGACGGCTCGCGCCGGCGCGGGTCCGTCCGTCCGGCGCGCTTTCGCGCAAGTGGATGAGGGCTTCCTGCGTTGTCCACGTCCCGCCCACGGCCCCGGTTTGACCCGACGATCAATTACTATCAGGTGCTGGATGTCCCGCTGGGCGCGTCGCGCGAGGAGATCACACGCGCCTATCGCGCGCTGATGCGCCTGACCCACCCGGACAACTTCGTGGAGCCGGACCAGCGCGCGAAGGCCGAAGAGCGCGCGAAGCTCATCAACGCCGCCTACAGCGTCCTCTCGAAGCCGGAAATCCGCAGCGCCTACGACGCTCAGATGCGGACGACGGTCGTCTCCGACGCGTTGATGCAGCGCTACACCGGCAATACACCGGGCCACGGCGCGCAAGCTCGCCCACGATCCCAGCCGGCGTCGGCGCGCACAGCCCGCGCGCAGCGCAAGGCCCACCGCTCGGCCGTCCTCCAGATCCTGCTCGTCACCTCCGCCTTCGCCGGCAGCCTGATCGTCATCATCGCCGCCAGCTACCTGACCTGGCAGATGATTACATCGGTGCTGTAATGCATGATATATCACCCATTCTTCACGCATGGTTGGCAGGATGGCATACAGATTGATCGTGTCCCTTGAGCGAAGAAGGTCGGTCTCGTGTTCGGCGTCGGCATCGAAATCCTGCTGGTCATCATCCTGATCCTGTTCAACGGCGTGCTGGCCATGTCGGAACTGGCAGTCGTCTCGGCGCGCCGGGCGCGGCTACAGCAGCGCGTCGACAATGGCAGCGTCGGCGCGCGCGTCGCGATTGAGCTAGCCGAGGAGCCGACGCGCTTCCTCTCAACCGTCCAGATCGGCATCACGCTGGTCGGTATCCTGGCGGGAGCTTTCGGTGGCGCGACCGTCGCGACCGCCGTCTCGGACTGGCTCAGCAACGTGCCGGTGCTGGATGCCTACAGCGACGTGCTCGGAATCATTCTCGTCGTGCTGGCGATCACCTACCTTTCGCTCGTTATCGGCGAGCTGGTGCCGAAGCGGCTGGCGCTACGCAACCCGGAGGGTATCGCGTCGCTCGTCGCCCGCCCGTTGCGCGCCGTCTCGACCGCCGCCCACCCGGCCGTCGTCCTGCTGACCGTCTCGGTCGAGGCCGTCCTGCGGCTGTTTGGCATCCGCCCGACCGGCGAACCGCCCGTCACGGCGGAAGAGATCGAATACCTGATCGGCGTTGGCGCGCGGGCCGGAGTGTTCGAGAAGCGCGAGCAGTCGCTGGTCGGGGCCATCTTCGACCTTGATGACCGCCGCGTCAGCTCGTTGATGACGCCGCGCCAGTGGATCGTCGGCATCGACGCCCGAGATCCATCCGACAAGATCCAGCAGATCGTCAGCGCCAGCCGCCATACCCACTTCCCGGTCTACGACAGCAGTCTCGACAACGTTCTCGGGATCGTCTCGATCAAGGATCTCTGGCGCCAGCTCACCGCCGGCCAGCCACTCGACCTACAGGCGGCGATGGTCGAGCCGCTCTTCGTCCCGGAGCAGATGTCCGTCCTGCAGATGATGGAGCGCTTCAGTGAGACCGGCAACCACAAGGCGCTGGTCATCGACGAATTCGGCGTCGTCCACGGGTTGATCGCGCTCAACGATGTGATCGAGGCGATCGTCGGCGACATCCACGGGGGCCGGCATACCGGCGAGCCGCGAGCCGTTCAGCGCAAGGACGGCTCCTGGCTGATCGACGGCCTGATGCCGGTAGCCGAGCTGCGCGACTTGTTGGGCGTCAATTCATTTCCGGGCGAGGTGGACGAACAGTTCCAGACACTCGGCGGCTACCTGATGACGGCCCTCGGCCGGGTTCCACGCGCGGCCGACCGTGTCGAGTGGGATGAACTGCGCTTCGAGGTTGTCGATATGGACGGCAACCGTGTGGACAAGGTAATTGTCAGCCGCGATATCAATGGCGCCGCCGGGCACAGGGCTGACGACCGACCGCTCACTAACAAGTGATTGTGTGCGCGACGACTGTATCCATCATTCAACGACACAAGGCGATACGATTCCCTCGATAAAGTATGGACATCTCTCGCGTCTGCGGAGATAATGCGCCGGCGCCGGACGAGCCAGACGGCGGCAAAGCGCATCGATCGACAATGGAATGGACAAACGGGGCATGAGTCGAGGGCGGAGCAAGCACGCCGGGGAGCATAACGAACAGGGCGAAGCCGAAGAGCAACGGCCAAGGCGCCGAGGAGAGCGCAAGACACGCGCGGCGGACGAGGCCGGCGGCCAGCGGCAACGGCAACCGATCCAGCCGGACGAGCTCGATCTGCAAGTCATCGCGCTGCTGCGCGCCGATGGACGGCGCTCGAACCGTGAAGTCGCCCGCCGGTTGGGCGTTCCCGAAGCGACAGTCCGCTACCGCGTGCGCCGCCTGACCGACAGCGGCGTCCTCAAGATCGCCGCCTCGGTCGATCCCGAACACCTCGGCTACGCGTTGACGGCCGTCATCGCGATCGAGGTCGAGCCGCGCCTGTTCGTTGAGGCGTCCGACCAGATCGCCGCGATGGAGCAGGTCATGTGGCTGGGGATCACGACCGGCGCCAGCGACATCATCCTGACGGCGTCATTCAGAAACCAGGATGAGATGTTCACCTTCGTCGCCGACAAGCTGGCGCATATCGCCGGCGTCAAGCGCGTCCAGACCTCGGTCTGCATGCGTGTCGTCAAGAAGAGCCACCAGTGGTCAACCGACCTGACCTCGGCGATCGCGCCCGACCTGGACGACATGCGTTCCGGCGCTGACGATGCCCCGACGCCAACCCGTCGCTCACGCCGCGTGCCAGCCGCCAGCGAAGCATGAGCGCGCTTCGGCGGCCGGACGACACGATCGGACGCCGCTACGACCTGGTCACGTTCGGTGAAACGATGATCCGGCTGACGGCCGACGCCGGTGTCCGGCTCGAAGAGGCCGACTCGTTGCGAGTCACGATCGGCGGGACCGAGTCGAACGTGGCCGTCGCGCTGGCCAGGCTTGGCCGGCGGGCCGCCTGGCTCTCGAATCTGCCCGACAACCCGCTCGGCCATCGCATCGCCGGTGAGCTGCGCCGCCACGGCGTTGACACCACACACGTCCGCTGGAGTTCCGGGCGGGCCGGCGTCTACTTCATGGAGCCGGGCGCCGCCCCGCGGCCAACGCGCGTCATCTACGACCGGGCCGACTCCGCGATCGCCCGGATCGACCCCGACTCGCTGGATGTTTCGGTCGTGGCCGGCGCGGGCGTCGTCCACCTGACCGGCATCACGCCGGCGCTCTCGGCGGGCTGCCGCGCCGCCTGCCTGCGGCTGGCGGACGCCGCCGCGCAAGACGGCGTCCCGCTCAGTGTCGACGTGAACTACCGCGCCCGCCTCTGGTCGCCCGAGCAGGCCGCAGAGGGCATTCAGCCGTTGCTCGACCGCGCGAGCCTCCTCTTCTGCGGCGCTGGTGACGCCGCGACGATCTGGGGCCTGACCGGCGACCCGGCCGCCGTCGCCCAGGCGCTGCTCGACCGCTCGTCCGCGCGGATCGTCGTCGTCACCACCGGCGAGCACGGCTCGCTGGCGCTCACCCGCGACGGCGCGCGCCACGACCAGCCCGCCATCCCGGTCGAGACGATCGATGCCGTCGGCGCTGGCGACGCCTTCGCGGCCGGCTTCCTGCACCGCTGGCTCGATGACGCCACTGACATCCCTGCCGCCCTCGGAAGCGCAGCCGCCCTGGCCGCCCTCAAGATGACCATCTACGGCGACAACGCCATCATCACCTCCGACGACCTCGCCCTCCTCGGCCCCGACATCGATCGGTGAGCGCGAGGAGAAAG
>JBBECJ010000196.1:0-4360 GCA_040881885.1 Thermomicrobiales bacterium
GACGAACCTGTCCGCCTGCGCGACGCGACGATTGAGGACGTGGCGTTCATTGTCGCGTTGGATGAGTCGGCGCGCGGACGCTGGCTGGTGACGACTGTCCGCGACGACACGCTCTGGCGCTACGAGATCGACGGGCGTGATGCCGCCAGCGACGACCATGTCCAGGTCCGCGTCATCGAACAGGCCGGCGGGAGGCCGGCCGGCTACGTCGCATGTGTGCTGAAGCCGGACGACGTGGCCTGGGTCGAGTCGTTCGAGATTGTTGCGGAAGCGTCGTGGCTGGAGATCGTGCCGGGCGTCCTGCGGCATCTGCTGGCAGTGATTGACGTGCGCGGAGACGCCGAGACGCGCGAAACCTACGCGGCGTTCGACCTTGGTCCCGATCACCCAGCCTACCGCGCCATGCCGAACGCGCTGCACCCCTACCATACTGATGATGGGCTCTACATGCGCGTCGCCGACCTGCCCGCGTTCCTGACACGGATCGCTCCGGTGTTGGAAGCGCGGTTGGCCGCGTCAACCGCGGCCGGACACAGCGGCGAGCTGCCGATCAATTTCTATCGCAGCGGTGTTCGGCTCACATTCAAGGATGGCAAGCTCGCGTCGGTGACCAGCGAGCACATGGAATACTCTGTTGCCGCCTCGTTCCCGGACCTGAGCTTCCTGCAACTCCTGTTCGGCTATCGCTCGCTGGCCGAATTGGACGCCTGGTATCCGGACTGTCGGATCAGGACTAACGAGGCGCGGGTCCTGCTCGACGCGCTCTTTCCGAAGCAGCCGTCATTCGTCTGGCCGGTCTGGTAGCTCAGTCGTCAGGAGGTTGCCGCCGCCCTGTCGTCCGCAACCGCCGCCGCTTCGAATCCCACGAGCGGATCGCGACGATCACCCAATGCCCGCCATCGGGAAGTGGCTCGACATAGGCCAGGGCGAGCGCCGGTCCATACGCGCAGGTCGCATGCTGGCAGAAAGGGCCAAGTCGTGGAGCGACGCAGGCTGATCGAAATGAAGCTCGCGCTGGAGTTCGGCGTCGGGCCGGACGGCGACACGCTGCCTGAGGCGACATTACATGCAGAAGGCCAGCCTCGGCTGCTCGTCAGCCGGTTCGGGAACGAGCATGCCATCTACTTCCGTCATGACGTTCCGTTGGGTGTTCGTGAGGAGCTGTCCGCGCTGGGCATTGAAGTGCTCATGAATGACGAGGATCGCGTTCGGGCGATCCTGATTCAACACGCCGCCTGCGAAAAGGTGTATCGCATTCGTTGGCACACCATCGAGCGCATGCCCGCTCCATCCGAGTATCCCGACGTCACCCTCCGCGACGGTCGCTGTGTTGTCATCATCGACGGAAAGGTCGTCGCCTGGGCGCGAACCGACAACGAGGACAGTCACGCTGCGGAAGTCTCGATCGCGACCAAATCGGCCTTCCGGAGGCGGGGCTTCGCGCGCCAGGTCACGGCGGCATGGGCCGTAAGCGTGCTCTCGTCCGGAAAGGTCGCCTTTTACAGCCATCTCCTCGACAACACGCCATCAAGCGCCGTCGCGGCAAGTCTCGGGCTGGAACATCTGTCCGACGAGATTGAGTATTTATGACAAGCAACCGGGGTTGGTGGCATCCGGGCTGCGACGAGTCAGTGGGCGATTCGGCCCAGATGATGGGGAGAATGCCACGATGGTTGACACCAGCCAGATCAAGCAGCATATGCCGGTCGTCTGCTCGAACAACGGGCAGTTCGGGACTGTCGATCACCTCGACGCGAACAACTCGATCAAGCTGACCAAGGATGACAGCGGCCAGCACCACTGGATTCCAGCCGACTGGGTCACCCGCGTCGATCAGCAGGTCCACGTCGATCGCCCCGGCAAGCGGGCCATGCAGGAGTGGTACACGGACGTTCCGCACTAGGCGCACGCCCGTACAGTCACGATCAGACTCGCCCCGCGTCCAACGTGGGGCCAGTTCGTTGAACAATTCTTTTAATGACAGCTGTCGCTGCCACTGTCTGTAAACGTGCTGCCCGCGATCGGGATGAACTCCCACGTGTAGTTGCCTGAGCTGAGCGTCAGCTTCAGGACACCGAACGTGTCGTCGTTGCTGGCCTCGCTGTGTGGGATCGGGTCGCCCATTTCGTGGTGGCTGCCGCCACCCGTCCCGGCGACAATCTGCCGGATGCCGCTCTCGCGGTCGAGGTTGCCCGACGCGTCCAATGGCGCGAAACGTTCGTAGGCGTGGTCGTGGCCGTTGATGACGAGCTCCACTCCGGCGGCGTATGCGATCTCCCAGAAGGTCTGCATGTTGGCGTCGCTACCGTGGTGCCCTGATGAGTAGCGAGGATGATGCCAGATTGCGACCGTGCACTCGGATGCATGGGCGGCCAGGTCGGTTGCCAGCCAAACGGCCTGTGGATCGTCCGCGTCACAGCCGCCCGATTTGGAGCAGTTCGAGTTGAGGACGACGACGTGCCACTCAGCGAGGTCGTACGAGTACCAGCCTTTGCCTGGTTCGCCGGCTGCCGCCCCGAAGTAGTCGAAGTACGCCGACGCGTCGGGAACGATGTACTCATGATTGCCAACCGCTGGGCGAGTGCGTGCCTTGTGACGTCCCCAGGATGGTTCGTAGCAGTCAGCGAAGTTTTCGGCTGTGCCGTCTGGATAAGCGTTGTCGCCGGTCGTGAAGACGGTTCCCTGGATGTCATCCAGCAGACTGGCGGTGGCCTCGTCGCCGTCGTTCAAGCAGTTGGCGATATCTCCCGCGCCAACCATGACGACATCCTCGCCGCCGCCAGTTGCAATCGCCGTTACGCTGATCCAGTTCAGGTTGAAGCTGGATGTCTCGGCGACGATCCGCAACGTCTGGTTCCCGGCTTCAAGCGAGATTGTGATCGGCGCCGTCGTCGTCCACGTCTCGAAGCTGCCTGTGTTCGGGATCGGAATCGATGGCCCGTCCTGAGCGCCGTTCACCTCAACTCGCGCGAAGCGGTTCGATTGGGGAGTCGCCGTTCGCAGCGAAACGGCGTAGTTGCCGGCCTCGGCGACGGTCACGTCGTAGGCGAGCCACTCGCCTCCCCGAATCCAGCCTACGTTGTGGCAGGGGGAGAGGGACTCAGCGTCGTCACACGTCTGAATATCGACATCGTCCTGGCGGTAGCGCTTGCCCGCGTTGCCCGGCGTCGTGTCGTGGTAGCCGACGCCGGGCCCACCGTCACGATAATCCTCGGCTTCGAATTGTCCCGGCAACGGGATGCCGGCGGGCAGCTCGCCGTCGACTTGCCCCACTACCAGCCCCGCCAGACGATCGCCTGCCTCGCGGGATGTGTTTTCGGCGCCGTCTGCCGTCGGGCGCGCGTCACTCACATGTCTGGAGGATGGCGACGGGCGCGGCTGCGACGCGTCCGCGATGGGCGTGAGGGTCGTCAAGCTGGTTGATCGGTCCGACGTTGCAGGGACATCGCTGCCGCTGAGCAACAGCATCGCCATCGCCGTCAGCGCGACAACCGTCATTCCGGCCCGCGAGCGGTGACGACTCAGCACGGATTAGCCTCCCGGAGTGTGTCACTCTCGGGGAAGGCCGAGCCCACGCGGCGCTCAAACGCGCGCATCATTCTACCGGTGGCCGATGTTGCGCCCACGGCGCCATCTCCTCGTATGCGGCGGCGGCCCGCAGCACGGCCGCGTCGTCGCGCCAGCGCCCGACGAATTGCAGGCAGACCGGCAGCCCGTTGGCCGCGAAACCACATGGAACTGTCGCCGCCGGCTGGCCGGTCAGGTTGAAGGGGTAGGTGAAGGCGGTCCAGCCGAGGTAGTTGACCGGCGTGCCGTCGATCGTGCCGGGGTGGTCGTCGCCGGCCGGGAAGGCGGTTACCGGCAGTTGCGGCGTGACCAGCAGGTCCCAGTTGCCATCCTCCATGAAACGGCGCCACTGGTGGTAGACGGCAGTGCGTTCGACGTGCGCGTCATACAGATCGACCGCCGAGAGCTGCCGCCCACGCTCGACCAGCTCGATTCGTCCCGGATCGATCAGCTCACGCACCTCGTCGAAGTTATCGCGATGGCGGCCAGCCTGGGCCGACAGCCAGATCGTATTGAGCGTCTGCCACGGGTCGGGTATGCCGGGATCGACCTCCTCGACGTGCGCGCCAAGGTCGCTCAGCCGCTGGGCGGCGCGGGTCGTGATCTCGCGCACCTCCGGATCGACCGGCGCGTAGCCCAGGTCGGGCGACCAGGCGACTCGCAGACCGGCTATTCCGCCCTCGCAGGCGGCCAGGAAGTCGGTGTCGATTGGAAACGAGAAGCGGTCACGGGCGTCGTAGCGGCCAACCACGTTCATCAGCAGCGCGGCGTCGCGGACGGTGCGCGTCATCGG
>JBBECJ010000197.1:0-4301 GCA_040881885.1 Thermomicrobiales bacterium
CGCCCCACGGAAGCGAGTCTCGAAGCCCAGTCCGTCGAAGTCGTCGCCACGGCGCGAATCGAGCAGCGCCGCTTCCTTCAGCATGCTGGCCAGGCCCTCGTACTCAGCCGGGCCGGTGTCGCGGTAGTTCCACGCCTCGCGATAGTGGTTTGAGTGCAGGTAGAGGCGTAGCGCGTCGGCGCTGTGGACGCGCAGGACGTTGCGGGCTAACACAAGGTTGCCGAGCGACTTGCTCATCTTCTCGCCCTGGTAGCGCACCATCCCGATGTGCATCCAGAACTGGCAGAACGGCTCCTCGCCGCTGGCGTGCTGCGACTGAGCGATTTCGCACTCGTGGTGCGGGTAAATCAGGTCGCTGCCGCCGCCGTGGATGTCGATCTTCGGGCCGAGGTAGCGCATTGCCATCGCCGAGCACTCGACGTGCCAGCCGGGGCGTCCCGGTCCCCAGGGGCTCTCCCAGGCCGGCTCGCCCGGCTGCTGACCCTGCCAGAGGATGAAGTCGAGCGGCCCTTCCTTGCGCGGGTCGTCCGGGTCGGCCCCGCGCTCGCGGGAGAGCTCGATCATCTCGTCCCACTCGTACTTGCCGAGCGCGCCGTAGTCCTCGTCGTTGGCGACGCGGAAGTAGACGTTGCCCTGGCTTTCGTAGGCGAAGCCGTCGGCGACGAGCGCGGCTGTGATCTCGATGATCTTCTCGGTCTCCTCGCTGGCGCGCGGGAAAGCTTGCGGCCAGAGGCAGTTGAGGGCGGAGAGGTCTTCGACGAGTTGCTTCGTGTGGCGGTCGCCGAGCAGGTCCCAGTCCTCGCTGTCGCGTTTGGCGCGCTTGAGGATGTCGTCGTCGATGTCGGTCACGTTCTGTACATAGCGGACGCGCCAGCCGAGCAACTGGCAGTAGCGGCTGAGGACATCGAACGTCAGGTAGGTCATCGCGTGGCCGATATGGGTCGTGTCATACGGCGTCACGCCGCAGACATACATCTTGACCGTCCGGCCGTCGATCGGCCTGAACTCGCGTTTCTCGCCCGACAGCGTGTCGTACAGTTTCACCGCGTCCCCACTCCTGCTTTCCCCGACTGCTCAGCTACGTTGGCTCGTGCCAGCATCGCGCACGACGGCGCGCATGACTCCGGGCTGGACGTTTTGTCGAACACGCCCGCCACGCCCGCTATTCCCGCGACGGCGTAGTATCCCATGCGCGGCCCCGCTCTTGCATGCCTCGCCGCACGCCGTACTATGCTGTCTGTAAGGTCTCCACAGACGACAGGACACGACTCAGATGGCTGAAAACGACAACAGGACCGAGAACCAGAAGGATGGCTCGCGCTCAAGGCGGCGGGGACTGCGTCCGCATTGGGCCGACCAGGCAGGAATGCGCGAGAACCCGTCGCTGAGCGCTCACGAGCGGATGGGGCAGCCGACCGAGGACGAGCAGTTCCTGGAGAGCAAGACGCGCGAGCCGGAAGCGTCCGCCTTCATCCACAGCGACCCGTGGCGCGTATTACGCATCATGGGCGAGTTTGTCCAGGGGTTCGACACGCTGGCGGATGTCGGGAAAGCGGTCACGATCTTCGGTTCGGCGCGGGTGACCGAGGACGATCCGATGTACCAGGCAGCGCGTGATCTGGCGGCGCGGCTCGCGCGCGAGGGGTTCGCCGTCATCACCGGCGGCGGGCCTGGCATCATGGAGGCGGCCAACCGGGGCGCGGTCGAGGCGGATGGGCAGTCGATCGGCTGTAACATCGAGCTGCCGTTCGAGCAGGGCATGAACCAGTACGTCGAGGTGGCGGTGAACTTCCGCTACTTCTTCGTCCGCAAGACGATGTTCGTCAAGTACGCCGAAGCGTTCGTTATCTTCCCCGGCGGCTTCGGCACACTCGACGAGCTGTTCGAGGCGCTGACGCTGATCCAGACCGGCAAGATCCATAACTTCCCGGTCGTCCTCTTTGGCAGCGACTACTGGCAGGGACTGCTGGTGTGGATCAAGGACACGCTGCTGGCCGAGGGCAAGGTCTCGTCGGACGACCTCAAGCTGCTGGCCGTCACCGATTCCCCCGAGGAAGCCTGCCAGATGATCGTCGAGTGCTATGACAATGAATGCTGGCTGGCCGAAGCGAAGTCGGCGGCAGCGCGGCTAGGGATTTAGGTGACAGGTGACAGGAGCTGGTCCGTGAGGATTGAGAGCGTGGGTTCCTATCCAGGTACCAGCCCCCTGTCACCTGTCACCTACGGTAGAATAGCGGCCATCACGTGCTGGGCAGGGTGCAGACGGTTCCGGGACAGGTGTGGAGGATCCAGTTGCAGGATGTCGGGCCGGGCTTCGTCCGGTCATTGCGCGCACGGATCAGCGCGGCGCTGGCGGTCGCCATCGTCCTTACTATTTGCATCGGCGGCCTTCCGGCGCAGGCTGCCCCGGACACGAGCGGCTCCGCGAATGAGCTGATCGTCACCTTTCGGACCCACTCGCCCTACTGGGCGCCACACGCCACTCGCGAAGGGCTGACGCTGGACGCCCTCACGCGGGCCGGCAACGGCCTGCGAGGGCGGCGCGAACTGGCTGCCCGTCAGGATCTCTCATTGCTGACCTACGACAATCCCGCCAGCGCGTTGGCCGCGCTGGCGGAATTGCGCCGCGATCCGGACGTGCTTTCGGTCGAGCGCAACGTCGGCCGCCGGCTTGCCTGGGTCCCGGATGACGAGGCCTACTCCGAGCAGCAGTGGTGGCTCGACCTGATCGACGCGCCGGATGGCTGGAACATCTCAACTGGTGTTGATGAGACGATCGTCGCCGTCATCGACAGCGGCGTCTCGCCGACACACCCGGACCTGACGGGGCGCCTCGTTCCCGGCTACAACGCCGTTGATGGCGGCAGCGACGCGTCCGATATCGACGGGCATGGCACGCATGTGGCCGGCATCATTGCCGCCCAGGGCAATAGCGTCGGGACAGTCGGCGTCGCTATGGGCGTCCGGATCATGCCGATCCGGGTCGTCGACGGCGGCGGAGACATCGATGTCTCGGACGAAATCGAGGCCATCTACTGGGCAGTCGACAATGGCGCCGATGTCATCAACCTCAGCCTCGGCGCCGAGGAGTACATCCAGGCCGAGCGCGAGGCGATCCAGTACGCCTACAACAGCGGCGTCGTGGTTGTCGCGGCGGCTGGGAACGCCTTCAACAAGATCAGCTATCCCGGCAACTACGACGAGGTGATCGCTGCCGGCGCCCTCAAGGCGGACGGCTATCCGGCCGGCTTCACGTCGCGCATCACACGCGTCGATATCGCCGCGCCGGGCGAGTCGATCTTCTCAGCCGGTTGGGACCCCAACTTCTACGGCGACTACTGGGACGATGTCTTCTACACGGACAACTCGCCGGTCTCCGGCACCTCGTTCTCGGCGGCGATCATTTCCGGCGTCGCGGCGCTGATCAAGTCGGTCGATCCAGCCGCCAGCGTCGAGCAGGTGCGCGGGTTGCTGAAGAGCACCGCGACCGACACGGGCGGCGTTGGCGTTGAGAGCGGCGCGGGAGCCGGTCAAGTGAACATCGAAGCGGCGCTGCGCGCCTCACTGGCGCTGGAGCTGGGCGACACCTGGTATCGCAGCGATGAGCCGGTCGCGGCCGGCGCCGTTAGCCGGACCTGGCTCTGGGGTCAGGCGCCGTTCGAGTTCGCCTACGAGTCGTATGACGAGACGCAGCGCGGCACGCGGCTGGTCTACTACTACGACAAGAGCCGGATGGAAGTGACCGACCCGCACGACGACCGTAACCAGCAGTGGTACGTCACCAACGGACTGCTGGTGGTCGAGCTGGTCACCGGCAGGCTGCAGCTCGGCGACAACCGCTTCGAGACGCGTGGCGCGGCGAATGTCAACATCGCCGGAGACCTGAACGACACGAGCGGCCCGACCTATGCCGCGTTCGCGAAGCTGCTTGACCTGCCGCCGATCTTCCAGAATCAGACGATTCTGCTGACAGTCGACCGCGACGGCAAGGTCAACGCCAACTCGCACCTGGCCGAGTACGGCGTGACCGGCAGCCAGTACGTTCCCGAGACAAAACACCGGGTCGCGAGTGTCTTCTGGGACTATCTCAACAGCACCGGCCCGATCGCCAGCGGCGGCATGCTCAGCGAGGGACAGCTCTTCGATCCCTGGTTCTACGCTACCGGCTATCCGATCACTGAAGCGTACTGGGCGAGGGTCAAGGTCGCCGGCGTTATCCAGGATGTCCTGGTCCAGTGCTTCGAGCGCCGCTGCCTGACGTATACGCCCGGCAACGTGGACGGCTGGCAGGTCGAGATGGG
>JBBECJ010000198.1:0-4297 GCA_040881885.1 Thermomicrobiales bacterium
CCGCGACGAGCGAATCTCACCGAACACCACCGGCCGCCCGGCTGTCTCCATCACCCGCGCGTCGATGCCCAGATCCGTCATCATCGACACGAGCAGTTCGGCGCACTCGCGCACCCCGATGTTCTGCGACGAAATGCTCGGCTGCCGCACGACCCGCTGCAACGCCGCCACATGCTCGTCCGCCCGCTTGTCAATCGCCCGCAACACCAGCTCAAGACTCACAGCGTTCCTCCTCCCGGACTCGCCACCATTCTCGCCCCATCCCCCGCAAGACGAAAGCCCCTCACCTCGTGGCGCCGTTCGCTATACTCATACGTGAACGCGCCCATCCACACAGACAGGACGGTTAACAAATGAAATCCGCGACTATCACGATCCCGAACGATCTCGAAGCCGATCTCAATGAAGTGGCGCGCAAGCGGAATCTCAGTCACGCCGAGGTAATCGAGGATACTCTCCGAAAGTACCTGAATGAGTTACCTCAGGAACGCCCGATTGCTGACGATGATGATTTTCGCCCGTTCCGGGTTCCGGTCCTTCCTGACAAGGACGAGTTCGGCGAGCCTGACGTGAGCGTCAACCACGACTACTATCTCGCCAAGGATCTCGAACACAAACTCGGACGCGCGTGAATCCCACCGGTAGGGGCGACGGCACCGCCTCGCCCTGTATCCCTACCGAGTCGCATGGGTGGGTGACCGGACGAGGCGGTGCCGTCGCCCCTACCGGAAGGCATCCCATAACCGACATCGTACGTGCCCAACAAAGCATCAGCCCCTCCTCGCAACGAGGAAGGGCCGCTCAAACTCGCGTTCGCTGTTCCCTAATCCATCACACATAGCGTCTAAAAATCGCGACCGCGTTCTGCCCGCCAAACCCGAACGCGTTCACCATCGTCGCGTCGATCTTCATCGGCCGCGCCTCGTTCGGCACGTAGTCCAGGTCGCAGTCCGGGTCCGGGTACTCGTAGTTGATCGTCGGCGGCGCGATCTGCGTCTCGATCGCCTTGACACAGGCAACGCCGGCCACTGCCCCGGCCGCGCCAACCAGGTGCCCTACCGCGCCCTTGATCGACGACACCGCCATCTGGTAAGCGTGGTCGCCGAAGGCGCGCTTGATCGCGACCGTCTCGGCCTTGTCGCCCAGCGGCGTGCTCGTTCCGTGCGCCGAAAGGTAGTCGATCTCCTCCGGCGCCATCCCGGCCGATTTCAGCGCCAGCAGCATCGCCTTCATCGCGCCCGAGCCGTCCTCGACCGGCGCCGTGATGTGGAACGCGTCCGAGCTCATCCCGCCGCCCACCAGTTCGGCCAGGATCCGCGCCCCGCGTGCCTTCGCGTGCGCTTCCGTCTCGAGCACCATCACCCCCGCGCCCTCGGCGAAGATGAACCCATCCCGCCTGGCGTCGAACGGCCGGCTGGCCTTCTCCGGCTCTTCGTTGCGCTTCGACAGCGCCCGCATATTGCCGAAGGCGGCGATCGCGACCGGGTCCAGTCCCGCCTCGGTCCCGCCGGCGATCACGACATCCGATTCGCCGCGCTGCAACACATGCAGGCTGTCCACCCACGCCTGTGATCCCGCCGCGCAGGCGGCCACCGAGCCACGCGTCGGACCGTGGATGCCGAACGTGATCGACACCTGCGCCGCCGCCATGTTCGGCGCGAACATTGGGATGAAGAACGGGCTGACCCGGCGCGGTCCCTTGTTGTAATAGTTCTGGACTTCTTCGGTAAGCGTCGGGATGCCGCCGCCACCGGTGTTCATCATCACACCAATGTGATCGGAGTTCCGCGGGTCGATCTCCAGCCTCGCGTCCTCGATCGCCATCCGCGAGGCCGCGACTGCGAACTGCGAGAAGCGATCCATCCGTCTGGCCGCGCCGCGCTCCGCATACTGTGTCGGGTCAAAGTCCTTTACTTCAGCGGCGATCTGGACCTCAAGCGGCGACGGGTCAAAGGCCGCGATCCGCGCCACGCCCGTCTCGCCGGCGATCAGGTTGTTCCAGAACGACTCAACATCGTTCCCAATCGGCGTGACCGCCCCCATCCCCGTGACTACAATCCGTTGCACGCTTGCCCGTACCTCCCCGACCGTCTCAATCGCCCGGCGTCAGGCCGCGCGCAGTTCCTATTTCCTGGTCAACAACGTCCCCGCGTCCGGTGTCTTCGCGTTCGACGATCCCAGCGGCAACCCGAAGTCCGCGACCGACAGCGTCTTCACCTCACGCTTGATGCGTTTGATCAGCCCGCTCAGCACCTGCCCCGGGCCAACTTCGAGGAACGTCCCGACTCCGGCGTCAACCATTTCGTAGACCGATCCGGTCCACTGGACGGGCCGAACCATCTGCTGTCCGACGTTGCGGCTGATCTCCTCGACCGAGGTCACGAAACGCCCGGTCAGGTTCGCGACAACCGGCGTCACCGGCTCGCTGAATCTGAAGCGTGTTGCCGCCTCGCTCAGTTGCAATCCGGCGCGTTCCATCAACGGCGAATGCGACGCGATGCTGATACCGAGCCGCACCACCTTCCGCGCGCCGTACAGAGTCGCCAGCTCCATCGCCCGCTCGAGCGCGCGCAGCTCGCCGGAAATCACTGCCTGGCTCGGACCATTGTCGTTGGCGACTACCACGATCCCGTAGTCCGTCGATGCCAGTTGGCAGACCTGCGAGAGTTGCTCGCGACTCAGCCCGATCACGGCCGCCATCCCGCCCGGACGTTCGCGACCGGCCTCCTGCATCAGCCTCCCGCGCTCGCGCACCAGCCGGACGGCGTCGCCAAAATCGAGCGAACCCGCCGACACCAGCGCGCTATACTCGCCCAGCGAATGCCCCGCGACCGCGCTCGGCGCGATCGTCCCACCGACCTGACGCCAGCGCTCGCGCAACGCTTCGAGCGCAGCGTGACTGACAGTCAGAATCGCCGGCTGGGCGTTGATCGTGTCCTGCAATTCGTCCGCTGGACCGTCAAAGCATAGCTTGGAGAGCGAAAAGCCCAGCGCCTCGTCCGCCTGCGCGAAGACCCGCCTGGCCGCGTCCGAAATCTCGTTCAGCCGCTGGCCCATCCCGACGTATTGACTTCCCTGGCCCGGAAAGACGAACGCGACCTGTTCGCCGGTCAGCACAGTCTCAATCGGCAGCTCCGCGGTAGGCACCTTGCCCCCCAATGATTCAGCAGGTTCTGACACAACTCGCTTCCGAAAGGCATCCGCGTATGCCGCAATATACCAGAACCAACGCAAACAACCCCTCCTCCAGATGGAGAAGAGGTTGTTGCCGCAGGTTGTTTAGTCGAGTGTGGTTCGTTCCAGCGCCGCCACCTCCGATGGCACCGGCGGCGCGCCAAGCAATTCCGTGATCTGCTCCTCGTCGAGCGTCTCCTCCTCCATCAGCCGCCGCGCAAGGTTGTCCATATCGGTTCGCCGTTCCGTGAGCAGTTTCAGCGCGGTTTGCAGCCCGGCCTCGATGAACGTCCGAACCGCTTGATCGGCCAGGTCCATCGTCGCCGCGCTCATGTCGCGGTCCTGCGTCAGTTCGCGTCCCAGGAACACATGTTGTTCACCCGTCCCGAGGTAGATCGGGCCAATCTCGTCGCTCATGCCCCACAGGCCGACCATCCGCTTCGCCAGCGCGGTTGATTCCTTCAGGTCGCTCTGGGCGCCGGTCGTCACCTCATTGAAGACGATCATCTCGGCCGCCCTGCCGCCCATCATCACCGCCAGCCGCGACACCAGATACTGCTTCGGATAGTTGTACTTGTCTTCCGTCGGCATCTGGATCGTCACGCCCAGCGCCCGTCCACGCGGCACGATCGACACCTTCCGCAGCGGGTCCGATCCTGGCGAGAAGTGCGCCATGATTGCGTGTCCCGCTTCGTGATAAGCCACCACCAGCCGGTCGTCCTCGTTCAGCAACGCCGAGCGGACCGTCCCGAGGATGATCTTGTCCAGCGCCTCGTCAAAGTCGGCCCGCGTCACCGTCTTGCGGTTGCGCCGCGCCGCCGTCAGCGCCGCCTCATTCACCAGGTTGGCCAGGTCGGCGCCTGAGAACCCCGGCGTCCCGCCGGCGATATTGTTCAGGTCAATCGCGCTGTCGAGCGGGATGCCGCGCGAGTGGATCTGCAGAATCGCCTCGCGCCCGCGCCGGTCGGGCAACCCAACCGTCACCTGCCGGTCAAACCGCCCCGGCCGCAGCAGCGCCGGATCGAGCACATCCGGCCGGTTAGTCGCCGCGACGATGATCACGTCCTGGTTCGGCTCGAAGCCGTCCATCTCGACCAGCAACTGGTTCAGCGTCTGTTCGCGC
>JBBECJ010000199.1:0-4265 GCA_040881885.1 Thermomicrobiales bacterium
AGATCTCTCCGCTGCCGAACTCGCGCCGTAGCGTCTCGAACCCCTGCCTCGACTCGACCCGCAGCGGAAGGATCGTCGCGTCGGGCGAGGAGACCTTGACGTTCAGGAAGGGCAGGCCGAGCGCGATCAGGAGCGCCAGCGTCGGGAGTAACGTCAGCCACGGGTGCGCCATTACCCAGTTCGCGAGACCGTGCCAGAAGCCGCTGTCCGCGCGTTGTGGATGCTCCGGGATGATCCGCAGCCGGTCGATGCGCGTCCCGACGACGCCGAGGACGGCCGGCAGCAGCGTCAGCGCGCCGACAACGGCCACCAGGACGACCAGCGCGCCGGCGATTCCGACCGAGCGCAGGAACATGAAGTCGAACATGACCAGCCCGGAGAGGCCGACCAGAACGGTCAGGCCGGAGAAGAAGACGGCCCGTCCGGCTGTCCCGGCCGTGACGGCGACGGCTTCAGGAACCGGGCGATGGCGCAGCTCCTCGCGGAAACGGCTGGTCATGAAGAGCGAGTAGTCGATCGCAAGGCCGAGGCCAAGCATCGTTGTCAGGTTGAGGACGAAGATCGACATATCGACGACGCCGGCAACGACGAACAGCAACCCGAGGACGGCGGCGACACTGAGCCCGCCGACGACCAGCGGCACGAGCGCTCCAACGACCGAGCCGAAGACGAGCAACAATGCCAGCAGCGCGAACGGAATCGCAATCGTCTCGGCTCGGCGCAGGTCCTGCTCGGAGATCCTCTCGACATCCTCGTAGAAGGCGGGCGCGCCGGCCAGTGTCACCTTGAGATCGGTGTCACCCAGCCGCTCGCGAACATCCGACATCAGCCGCTGCGACTCCTCGGGCGACGGCGCGAGGCGGATCAGCGTATAGGCGGTCCGACCGTCGGCCGAGATCTGGCGCGGGTTGTCGACGAAGCTGACGACGCCAGTGACCTCCGGCAGCCTGACGACATCGGCAAGGGCTGCCTGCGCCTGGATCGCGAAGGTGGGATCGGTCGCCGTCAGCGTGTCGGACTCGAAGATGGCGACCAGGACGGAGGCTGAGAAGGCTGGAACCTGCTCCTCCAGCAACGCACGCGCCTGCGCGGCCTCGATATCTGGATTCGAGAACCCGCCGACCTCCAGCGCCGAAGGCAAGCGCAGGATCAGCGGCGCCGAGACGACGCAGCAAAGCAACCAGGCGGCAATCACCAGCCACCGGTGTGTATATGCGAATCGACCGAGCCTGTAGAACATGCCACCCTGTCTGAGCGTTGCCGGAGGCCACTAGCGCGCGTCACGATGACTATGCAGGATGAACACCGCGACGGTCAAAGCGAGTCGTCGGCCGGGCCGAGGCTTGTGCCGGCCCCTGCTGGCGACCCGCGAACGCGTTCAACTTTCCACGTCCAGATGCACAAGATGTTGCGGCGTCTCAGGGAGCGATTGCAATGCCTCGCAGAGGGATGAGGGCAGCAGCCGGGTGTCCGGCAGCAAGGCAATTGGAAACCAGCGGGCGATGAACGGAGCGCCGCTGTCGTCGCCCACGAAGTCGCGAGTGGTATCAAGCAGGCCGCAATCGGATGGCAGACGCGCCTCGTAAATGAACCCGATCTGGTGAGTTCGAATTCCGGCCGTCGTGAAGAAGTTCTCGACAACCCAGAGCAGGCGACCAACCTCGACCGCGACGCCAAATTCCTCACGCATCTCGCGCCGGGCCGTCGCATCCGTCGGCTCCAGCAGTTCGCTGTGTCCGCCGGGGAGAATCCAGCGGCCATCGTCATCGGTTCCTTGCAGCAGGACGTGACCGTCGTGCAGGCAGACGACGGCGACGCGGACGTGAAAGAGCATGTCGCCAACAGCGAGGCGTAGCATCGTCATCGGATCAGGCTTCGGGAGTGGCGGCGTCGGTGTAGCCCTCGGCGGGAGGCGGTGGATCGGGCGGCGGCGTGGGGAGCCAGGCTGGTCCTTCCCAGGGTTCGACGCTATAGCCGAGGCGTTCGAGAAATGGGGCGACCCAGCGGGCGTTGTGGGCGATCGGATTGACCGGATGGTTGGGCCAGTGGGAGTCGGAGCCGGAGGAGACGAGCAGGCCGTTGCGCTCGGCCCAGCCGCGGTAGTACTCGGTGTCGGCGTCTTTGTAGGAGCGGTAGTGCGCCTCGACGCCGTCGATCGGGATCTCGGCGCGCATCCGGTCGAGGTCTTCCTCCTTGAGGACGCCTGAGCCGTCGTCGCGGCCCGGGTGGGCGACGATCGTCAGCGCGCCGGAGGCGTGGGCGGCTTCGACCGTCTCATCGAGCGGGACGTCGACGACGACCGGCTCGCCGAGGCCGCGGACGATGTTGTGCGCCTGGTAGAGGTTGTTGCCGTGGCCGTTGCGGATCATGGCCGTGAAGACGCGGTGCGGCGTCAGTTGCAGGCCGAGCCTGATCTCCGGAAGCTCGTGGAGGGATGGGATGTAGCGGCAGTGCTTGTCGAGCAACTCAATCATCCGCTCGGAGGTTTCTCGGAGCTGGCGCTGTTGCGTGTCAAGGACGGCCATGAACGGAGCGGAGGATGCGGCTTCGGGCCTGACTCCGTAGACGAGCAGATGGACCTGGCGTTGTTCCCAGCGCGTCGTCATCTCGACGGCGGGGATGAAGTGGATGCCGGCCTCGCGCGCGCGACGCGCCATCTCCGGGACGGAGTACATCGTGTCGTGGTCGGCCAGCGCGACCATCCGGAAGTTGTTCGCCATCAGATAGGCGGTCAACTCCTCCGGCGTCCAGCGTCCATCCGACGCGAAGGTGTGCATATGCAGATCGACCGCGTCGTCCGGCCCCAACGTTTCGCGGTCCATCAGCCCGTCCATCAGCCCGTCCATCATCCCTCGTCCCCCATTCCTCGTTCCCTCAACTATACCGACGGATGGCACAATCCGGTGTGAACGAAAGAGGGGCGGCATGGCGCATCGTGACGAGATCATCGCCTATTGCGACGAGCGGCTTCGCAGCTCAGCATTCCAGGACGTGGCTGTCAACGGTCTTCAGGTGAGCGGGCGGCTGCAGATCAACCGGCTGGCGTTGGCGGTCAGCGCCTCGCGGCAGACATTGACCGACGCGGCCAGTTGGCGGGCCGACGGGCTGATGGTCCATCACGGGCTGCTGTGGGGTGGGAAGATCGGGCCGATCACGGGCGTCTTCGCCGACCGACTGCGGCTGTTATTCGAGAACGAGATGAACCTGATCGCCTATCACCTGCCGCTCGACGGCCACCCGGAAATCGGCAACTGCGCCCGGCTTTGCATCGCGAGCGGGTTCATGCCGGCCGGAAGGTTCGCGACCGCTGGCTCCGAGCCGCTCGGGATCGTCGGCGAGTGGCCGCAGGGCTACCAGCTCGACGCGCTGCTCGGGACGCTGGCCGACATCACCGACCGTGAGCCGGTCGTCGTCGGCAACGTCGATGGCGAGCGGCAGATCGAGCGGGCCGGCTTCCTGACCGGCTCCGGCTATGGCGCGCTCCAGGAGGCGGCCCAGGCCGGCTGCCAGGCACTCGTCACCGGCGACATCCGCGAGTCGACGATGGCCGAAGCGCGCGAACTGGGCATCTCGGTCATCGCCGCCGGCCACGAGGCCACCGAACGGCTCGGCGTCCAGGCGCTGGCGGCGGAACTGGCGGGCCGCTTCGGGATCGCGACCAACTTCATCGACGACCCGAACCCGGTTTGAATCAGAGTTCGCTACAATGCTCGATGAGACGAGTGTTCGTGTGAGGGTTGCGGCACGATGTTGAATGGATCCCGTCAGGCCACGCTGAGACCGATCACACGGGACAACCTGGAGGAGAGCTGCCGGCTGAAGGTGGCTCCGGTAGCGTGCTGCCGCACCGGCCCACGCTGTGAGGTGTCCTCTTGACGACACGTACGTCACCACGCTGGCGCAGACGGTTGCGACCCTCGGTGAACGTCCTGTATCGAGAGGACGCCTCACGGGGTGGGCCGATGCGGCAGCACGCTACCGGATCGGCCCCTACCCGAAACTTGACGCATCACGCGCTCCGCGTCACGCACCACGCGGCACGGAAAGGAATCTCATGAGCCAGAGCGCGATCGGAAACCTGTTCAAGGCGTACGACATCCGGGGGATCGCGCCGGACGAGCTCACACCGGATATCGCCTACCGGATCGGGCGGGCGCTGGTGGCGTATCTCGGGGCCGACAACGTCTGCGTTGGGCGCGATATGCGCGTCTCAGGGCCGCTGCTGGCCTCGGCGCTGATTGAGGGAATTCGCGAACAGGGCGCCG
>JBBECJ010000200.1:0-4252 GCA_040881885.1 Thermomicrobiales bacterium
GGCCAACTTGACACCCAAACCCGTTTAGAGACCCGCCCTGTCACCCAACCAACCACGCGACCCGAGCCACGCTGGCAAACCCGCCCGGTTCTCCGCTCACGCGATTCGACAGGCGGGGACGCGCCGGTGGGACATCCCCATTATGTCGTCTCCGGCGGCGTCCGGGCAACATCCAGCGCCGCCATCTCGCGGCGCCAGTCGTCGAGGTCGCGGAACTCGCGGTAGACGGAGGCGAAGCGGATGTAGGCGACCTGGTCGAGCTCCTTGAGCTTGGCGAGGACAGATTCGCCGATGGCGGTACTCGGCACCTCGCTGGCGCCGGAATCGAGCAACTCAATCTCGACCTCGCGCACTATCCGTTCGACCTCGGTCATCGGCACTGGCCGTTTCGTCAGCGAGATGCGCAGCTTGTCGGAGAGCTTGCGCGGGTTGAACGGCTCGCGCCGGCCATCGCGCTTGACGACGATCAACTCGCGCATCTCGACGTTCTCGTAGGTTGTGAAGCGCCGTGAGCAGGCGGCGCACTCACGCCGCCTGCGGATCGACTCGCCATCCCGGATATCGCGTGAATCAACGACCCGCGTGTCGGGCGCGTTGCAGTACGGGCACCTCATCGGGACGGGATTCGGGATTCGGGATTCGGGATTCGGGGAAAGGTCCTATTCGCTCCTCGACGCAACACTCGATTCCGCGAGCACGTCCAGACCAACTACACCACCCCCGATTCCCGAATCCCGGTACCCGACGCCATCATTGCCGTTCGCGCAGAAACTTCAGGATCGCCGGCTCGGCCCATTCGTCGTCGGGCAGGACTGGTTGGCGCGGCGGGGCCTGCTGGCTGTCGAGGGCGCGCTGCGAGCGGCGCTCTCCCCGTTCGGCGCTGTCCCCACGCGGGCGCTGGCGGGTCGAGCGTCCGCCCTGGAAGCCGGTCGCGATCAGCGTGATCGTCACGTCGCGGCCGAGCGACTCGTCGACGCTGGTGCCGAAGATGATCTCGGCTTCGTCGTCGGCGGCGGCCCGGATGATCTCGGCTGCCTCGCTGACTTCGGAGAGCGACAGATCGGCGCCGGCGGTGATGTTGTAGAGCACGCCGGTCGCGCCGTCGATGCTCATCTCCAGCAGCGGACTCTCGATCGCGGCCTTGGCGGCGTCGGCGCAGCGCGCCTCGCCGGTTCCCCGGCCAATCGCCATCAGGGCCGAACCGGCGTCGCGCATGATCGTCTTGACATCGGCGAAGTCGAGGTTGATGATGCCCGGCTTGATGATCAGGTCGGAGATGCCCTGGATGCCCTGCCGCAGGACATCATCGGCGATCCGGAAGGCTTCGGAGAATGGCGTCTTCGGGTCAACCAGGTGGATAAGCCGCTGGTTCGGGATCGTGATCAGCGCGTCGACATGCTCTTTCAGGTTGGCGACCGCTTCGTCGGCAACCCTCCGGCGCTTGGCGCCCTCGAAGTCGAACGGCTTCGTGACGACGCCGACCGTCAACGCGCCCGACTCGCGCGCCTGCTTGGCGATGATCGGCGAAGCGCCGCTGCCGGTGCCGCCGCCCATCCCGGCTGTGATGAAGACCATGTCGGCCCCACGGATCACCTCGGCCAGCGACTCCAGGCTCTCCTCGGCGGCCCGCTCGCCGATCTCGGGCCGGCCACCGGCGCCGAGGCCCTTGGTGAGCTTGTCGCCGATCCGGACGGTGATCGGTGATTGTGAGTTCATCAGCATCTGGGCGTCGGTGTTGATCGAGACGAACTCGACCCCATCGACCCCGGACTCGATCATGCGATTGACGGCATTGCCGCCACCGCCGCCGACACCGATGACCTTGATCCTGGCGTAGTTGACGGCGAGGTCCTCACGCGGGTCAAACATGGGTCTTCCTCTCGATCGCCCCTGACGGTTGCGCGGTATCCAAGGCTACTCGTTCTCGACGCGAGCGGGAATGAACTCCCGCATCCAGTTGCGGAATGCGCGTCCCCAGCTACGCGTCCCGCTCCGCTGCTCGACATGCTGGCTGGGAGGCTGTGACATTGTATCGCGAACCGGCATCACCCTCTGGACCGCCGGGTGGACGAACGCGCTCGCGCCGGCGCCAACCCGCCGCGATTCGCCACGCGCGGCGGGACTGGCGTTCGCGCGGAGGGCGCAGTAACGCACGAGGCCAATCGACGGCGCCGCTGTCAGATCGACGATGGCCGGGAAGCCGTCGCCACTGACGACCGCGCCAGTCCGGACCGGGACGCCGAGGATGGCGTTGGCGATGTCGTCGATGCCGCGCAGTTGCGATGTCCCGCCAGTCAGGATGACTCCAGCCCGCAGATAATCAACCAGCCCCGCCCCGCGCAGGCTGCCGTGCAGCGCGTCGATGATCTGGATCGCGCGGGCGGCGGCGATTGACCGGACGGCGCCGGGCGGGATGTCGCCGGCAGCGGCCTGGCGCTGGAGGGCGGCGATCGTCCGCGCGTTCCACTCCATCAACTCATCCTGGGAGTCTCGGTCGATCGCGCCGTACTGCCGCTTCAGGCTCTCGGCCTGCTCTGTCGAGATGTCGATGACGCCGGCGATGTCGGCCGTGATGTGGTTGCCGCCGAGCGGGAAGGCCGCGAGATGGCGCAACTCGCCATCGACGTAGACAGCGAGATCCACGCCGCCGCTACCGATATCGACAACCGCGACACCGACGCCGCGCTCCTCCTCGGTCGTCGCGGCCATCGCGGCGGCAACGCCCTCCGGGATCAGCGTATGGACCTGGAGGCCGACCGATTCAGCCGCCAGCCGCAGCCGCTCGACGAGTTGGGCAGTCAACGCGTAATCTCGGGTTGCCACCTCCAGCCGGCGGCCTATCCGCCCGGTCGGGTCGCGGGTGATGCTGCTATCGACCGAGAGGGCGCGGACAACGCGGTGAACGGTGTGCAGGCCAGGCGGATCGCTGCCGCGGCTGACACCGATCGCGCGCAGGACATCGCTCTGATCAACGGGCTTGCCCGGTTCGAGGTTGATGCCGCCGTGGCGGTCGAGCCCCTCGATCCTGGCGCCCGAGACGCAGATCGCGACATCCTGGATCTGGGCACCGATCAGGTAGCGGGCCTCGTCGACGGCGCGGCGCAAGGCGGTCGCGAGCTGCTCAACATCCGTCACTTCCCCGCCCCGATAGCCACTCGAAGGCGCGCTGCCGTGGCCAACGTAGCGGCTCGTGCCGTTCGTCTCACGAACCGCGATCGCCGAGCAGAGCTTGCTCGACCCGACATCAATTCCGACAATGAACTGGTCAGGCACCGTTACCTACTCCCACGGGAATCGCGAAATACGGCGAACGTATGCCGATTCTCGCCTGACAGACGGCCAGATTCAATCCAAAGTGCTTCCGGCAATCGCCCCACCTGACCACCGGATGCCAACAGTCTACCACTGTACGTACAGTGTGTACAGACTATTTGAAGTATGGCCTGTCAGGCTCGCGCAGGTCAAGCAGCGACCAGGGTTCCGGCAGGCGGGCAACCTCGCCGTAGACGGCCAGCTTGAGCGGCATCCGCGCGGCGTCGCCGAGGATGATCGTGCGCCTGTCGTTCAGCCGGGCGACCAGCCCTTCGGTGGCGGACCAGTTCAACTCCTGCAGATCCTCAGCCAGCGACTCACGAACGGCAATGACGGCCGCGACCCGTTCGGCTGGAACGGTCCCGCCAACCACTGGCGGATCGCCCTCGACGATGACGAGCGGCAGGTCGCTGCCTGGCCGCTCGGCCAGGACGTTGCCGCGCGCGTCGATCAGGAATGCCTGCGCCCCGGCCTGCCAGACGGCGACCGGCGTGCGTTCGACGACCGAGATGACAACCTCGTCCGGGAAGCGGGTGCGGACGCTGACACTCTCGACGTATGGCAAAGCGGCCACGCGCTCCGCCGAATCGCTGGCGTCAATCGTGAAGATCGGCTCGCCGATGGCGTCGGCGGTCATGACGATCGAGGCCGGGTCGCCGATGCTGGTCCCACGGACGACGACCGAATCGACAAGAAAGTCGCCCGAGAACAGGAAGCCATACAGCAGCAGGAACCCACCAGCCAGCACGAAGAAGGCCGGCATCCGCCCGGAACGGACCAGTTCGGCGAGGCGGCGCTGGACGCGCGAAGAGCCATCGGTTCGCGCTTTGGAAGGACGCGTCCTGCTAGCCATGCGCGCCCAATTTCCGGACGAAGGACGCTCTCATCCGCGTAGGGGCCGATACAGGATCGGCCCACGCTTTGAGGCGTCCTCTCGATG
>JBBECJ010000201.1:0-4243 GCA_040881885.1 Thermomicrobiales bacterium
ATACTCGTCCTGGTGGGCCTGGTGATCGTCATCTCGATCATCGGCTACATCCTGCTCGCGACCTAGAACGGGCCGCGATGACGCGCCGAATCGTCGACGCGCACACGCACATTTTCCCGCCGGATGTCGTCGCTCGGCGCGCGGTCTATCACTCGCGTGACGCCTGGTTCAGCATATGCTACGAGAATCCAAACCTGCTGTTGGCCTCGGCTGACGACCTTGTGGCGAGTATGGACGAAGCCGGCATCCAGGCCTCGATCGCCTGTGGATTTCCATGGGCCGATCCCGGCCTGTGTCGCGAGCATAATGACTGGATGGCCGAAGCGTGCCGCGCGCATCCTGGCAGGCTGGCTTTTCTGGCGGTCGTGGCGCCGCACGTCGCTGGCGCCGCAGAAGAGGCGGCGCGGGCGTTCAACCTCGGAGCAGTTGGGATCGGGGAACTGAATGCTGACGCCCAGGGGTTCGACCTGACTGTCCCGGATGCGGTTGGCGAACTGATGACGTTCTGCAAAGGCCGAAACAAGCCAGTCATGCTGCATTCGACCGAACCGATCGGGCATCTATATCCCGGCAAGGGCGCGGCGACGCCTGAACGACTGTTTGTCTGGCTGAGCGCATTTCCGGCCCAGCCTGTCGTCCTGGCACATTGGGGGGGCGGACTGCCGTTCTACGAGCTGATGCCGGAGGTGAAGGCAGTGACGCGGAATGTCGTGTATGACTCTGCCGCGACAACATATCTGTACGACCATGCCGTCTTCTCGCACGTTGTGGCGTTGGCCGGCAACGACCGGGTGTTGTTCGGCAGTGACTTCCCCATCCTGCGGCAGGACAGGCTGACCCGGCGCCTAGCTCGGCAGATCGACAATGACGAGACACTGGATATGATCTACGCCAAGAACGCCGACCGGGTCTACGGTCTTGGCGCAGGCGGAGAGGGAACGCGGTGATCGCGGGTCTTCGTGGTCTGATCGCGCGAATAGAGACTGGCGCTGTCGTCGTTGACCTCAATGGCTTCATGTTGCGCGTTCAGAGCTCGACGCGGGTACTGGCGCACCTCGGCGGTGCCGGTGATCCTGTCGACCTGGTGACACACCTGGCCGTCCGCGAGGACGCGATGACGCTGTACGGATTTCCGACGCAGGCCGAGCTTGACCTGTTCGAACTGCTGCTGACGGTCAGTGGCGTCGGGCCAAAGGTCGCGTTGGCGCTGCTGTCGTTCGGTGAGCCATCAGCGCTCTACGAAGCGATCGCCAACGAGGACACGGTGCTGCTCTCGAAGGTGCCAGGCATCGGCAAGAAAACCGCCGAGCAGATCGTCTTCCACCTGCGCCGCAAGCTGCCCGACTTTGTGCCAGGCGTGAGCACACCGATCGACGATGCCGACCGTGAGGTGGTCGCTGCCCTTGAGGCGCTTGGCTACACGCTCGCCGAAGCGCGGGCCGGCCTTGCGGCTGTCGAGCATCGCGGGGGAATGTCAGTTGAAGAGCGCGTCTATAACGCACTGCAACGGCTCGCGAGAAGTTGACGTGTGGCTTACGGGACGGGACGTTGTTCCGGAGCTATTCGGGCCGCGACCGCTCCAACCGTCGCTCGACGGCCGCCGCGTGCGCGGTCAGTCCTTCGGCATGCGCGATCCGAACGGCGGACGGCCCGACGGTGCGTAGTCCGCGCTCATTGAGACCAATTACGGAGATGATCTTGACGAAGTCGGAGACGTTTACCGGTGACGAGAAGCGCGCCGTCCCGCCGGTTGGCATGACGTGACTTGGACCGGCGGTATAGTCACCGATTACCTCGGGCGAGTGCTCGCCAACGAAGATCCCGCCAGCGTGCTTGACGCTGGCAAGGCGCGACCACGGGTCGGCCAGCAGCAGGCAGAGGTGTTCGGGAGCGTAGGCGTTCGCGATCTCAAACGCGACGTCGAGGCTCGGGACGACCACGATTGCTCCGTTGCGAGCCAGTGATTCGCCGGCGATGCTTTCGCGGGCCAAGCCCGCGAGCTGTCGTTCCAGTTCCTGGAGGACCAAACTGCTCAACCCGGTTGAGGTCGTCAGCAGGATAGCGCTCGCCATCGCGTCGTGTTCGGCCTGAGCGAGCATGTCGGCGGCGCATAGGGAGGCGTCGGCGGTTTCGTCGGCGATCAGCAGCGTTTCGGTCGGTCCCGGCAGGGCGTCGATCGCGACATCGCCGTAGACCTGGCGTTTCGCGAGAACGACGAAGATGTTGCCGGGACCGAGAATCTTGTCGACCTTCGGGACGCTCGTCGTTCCGAACGCCATCGCCGCGATCGCCTGCGCGCCGCCGAGCTTGAAAACTCGCGAGACTCCGGCCACATTCGCCGCGACGGCGGTCACCGGCGCAATTTTGCCGTCTCGTTCCGGTGGCGCGCAGACGATAATCTCCGCAACTCCGGCGACGGCGGCTGGTATGGCCGTCATCAGCAGCGACGAGGGATACGGTGCCGTGCCTCCCGGCGCATAGAGGCCGACCCGCTCCAGTGGTCGGATGATCTGGCCAAGCGCTCCTTCAGGCTGGAAGTCCATCCACGAATTAATGTGCTGCTGCTCGTGGAAGCGTCGAATGCGCTCCGCGGCAAAGCGTAGCGCCTCGGTGACGTCGATTGGGACAGTCGCGAGCGCTTCGTCGACCTCTGCCTGCGTCACTTCGATGCTGTCCAGATCGACCTGGTCGATCTCGCGGGTGTAGTGTCGCAGCGCGAGATCGCCGTTGACGCGGACATCGGCAATGATGCGCTCAACCACCTCCGCGGCGCTGAGGTCTTCGCCGAAGACGCGCCGCACACCTTCCCGCATGCGGGGTGACAACTCGGCCTCGGTCATGTCGCGGTTGCGGAGGACGAATTCGCGGCCCGCGTCAACGTCGGTGAATAGCCGTGTTATCACCCGCCTGAAGCTCCCGCTCCGCGTGTCGCGACTGCGTCTTCTAAGCGCGCGAATGCGTCCGATTCCGTGTCAAATATGTAATCGGGCGTGCTGACGGTGATCCCGCTCGACCCGGCCCGACGCAGGTGATCGACTGCCGCCAGCATCCGGTCAAACGGGACGATGACGCTCACTGAAAACCAGCGTGTAGTCTCTGCGTGCTTCGGGAAGACCTGGGCGATGGTCGGGCCGGTTTCGCCGGCCAGGTCGATGTTCGCGATGACCTGTTTTGCGACAGCCTCCGGCGTCGGACCGGTGATGTTAGCGGTGATGACTCTGAAGCCGCGCGAGCGTAGCCTGGCCTCGCAAAGCTCAATGAGAGCGCGAGCCTGTTCAAGACGTTCGGGGGAGCCGCGGAACGAGCGCAGGTTGGCGATCAGGCAGGCTTGCGCCCGGAGGACGACGCCGCCCTCGATCACGCGCAGATGATTGTCGCGCAGGGTCACGCCAGTTTCGGTGAGATCGGCGATCACATCGGCATAGCCTAGCGCGGGCGCCGCTTCGAGGGCGCCGTGGGCGGCCGTCAGCGTGAAGTAATTGACGCCGTTGCGGTAGAGGTGATCGCCGACGAGGTTCGGGAACTTGGTCGCGATCCGCAATTGCCGGCCATCGCGCTTGAATTGGATCGAGAGCTCGGCCAGGTCGTCGACCGTCGTGATGTCGAGCCAGGACTCGGGCACGGCGATGACGAGCTGGCAGCGGCGGAAGCCGAGATCCTGGATGACGACATGGGTGTCCGGGTCGTCAGACGTGTGTTCGGAGACCAGATCGTAGCCGGTGACGCCGATGTCGGCGCTGCCGTCGGCGACCTTGTGGACGATGTCCTCGGTGCGCTGGAAAAGGACTTCCGCCTCCGGTATCGCCGACATTCTCCCGACATACTGACGCGGATTTGGCCGCCAAACGCTCAGCCCGGCGCTTTCCAGAAAGCGCCGCGTGGACTCTTCGTACGACCCCTTGCTGGTCAACGCAATCCGTAGGTGCGTTCTACTCCTCATTGCCCGATCACCTCCTCGGGACTGGGAACATGGGAGTGCGTCGTCTTCGCGTCGTCAGACAGCCTCGCAATCTCGACCTGGTCGTTAACGTAACGCGCCAGCGCGATATAGTCTTGCCGGAGCGCCGCCCGTCGCGTCGCCGAGAGGTTGCGGCCCCGCAGATCCACGTTCGCCGTCCAACCAGCGGCGCGCAGGCTCGATGCGAGCAACAGCGCTCGTGCCGGATCATTGCCTTGCAACACAAGTGCCTTCGGTGGCGTGGTCAGGCCCAGCGTGTCGCTGGTAACGCTCATGATTCGCTCG
>JBBECJ010000202.1:0-4202 GCA_040881885.1 Thermomicrobiales bacterium
TGCCGGATGTGTCCAGCCACGATCGGGGCAACACCGAGTCAGAAAGCTTCGGGAACTAGCGTCAGGACACCGCGTAGAGCCGTTCCTGGATGAACGCGCCGGCGGTGGCGCGTTCGACCTCATCCTGCTGGCCGGTTTGCATGTCGCGGACGGTGACGACGCCGCGTACCTGTTCGTCCGGGCCGGCAATCACCGCGTACGGGATTCCGCGCTTGTTCGCGAAGCGCAGTTGGCGGCCGAGATCGCGACCTTCTTCCAGGAACGTCTCGGTCCGCAGCCCGGTAGCGCGAAGCTCGGACGCGATCGCGAGCGATGTTGTCACTGAATCGGCGTCAAAGATCGTGACCAGCGCCTGGGAGACAGTTGTTCCAAAGTTCAGCAGCCCGAGCTCCTCGGCTACGTCGATGATGCGCTCGAGCCCGAGCGACATCCCTGTCGCGGGCAGTTCCTGGCCGGAGAACATGCCGATCAGGCCGTCGTAGCGGCCCGCTCCACCGAGCGAGCCAATCTTCGGCTCCTCGACGGTCGTCTCAAATACCGGACCAGTGTAGTATTCCAGCCCACGCGCCAACGCCAGGTCGAACTCGTAATGCTCGGCCGGCGCGCCGAGGGCCGCGAGGTAGTTGAACAAGTTGTCGAGGTCGCGCAGGGCTTCGCGCGCCAGCTCGATTCCCTCCAGCCGCTCGGCGATCGCCTTCAGCACGACATCCGGCGGTCCTGAGATCGAGACGAGATCGACGACGCGCCCGGCCACCGGCGCCTCGACGCCGGCCGCTTCGAGCTCGGCGACAACTCCGGCCTGACCGATCTTGGACAGCTTGTCGATCGCCCGGTAGACGCCACCGGCACGCTCCGGAGCGACACCAGCGAACAGGGCCAGGCTTTCCAGCATTTTGCGGTGATTGATGTGGACGATGAAATTCGGCATATTGACGGCTTGCAACGCCTCGATCACGATCGAGACGATGTCGGCGTCGGCCAGCATCGAGCGTGTGCCGACGATGTCGGCGTCGCACTGCCAGAACTCGCGGTAGCGCCCCTTTTGCGGGCGATCCGCGCGCCAGACCGGGCCGATGTGGTAGCGCTTGAATGGGAAGGTCAACTCATTGCGGTGGACAGCCACGAAGCGCGCTAGCGGGACGGTCAGGTCGTAACGCAGGCCGATCTCGCGCCCGCCGAGGTCGGCGAAGTGGTAGATCAGCTTCTCGTCTTCGCCGTACTTGCCGGCGAGGGTCTCGTAGTATTCAAGCGCGGGCGTGTCGATCGGCTCGAACCCGTGCCGCTCGAAAACATCGCGCAGGATCGCGATCACCCGCTGGCGGGCGATCATCCGCTCGGGGACAAAGTCGCGCATCCCCTTAAGCACCTGAGCGCTACGTTGTGGTCTGGCCGGATTTCTGTCCGGCGCCCGAGCCGTCGTATCGTCGTTCATTGCGCTACCTGCCGCCTGCTTCATCGCTGTCGCCAACCGACCGATGATAACAAAGCTGGCCGTGAGGCTCAGGCGGAGTCGGGCGATGTGGCCGCGACGGGCAGGCTGATGGTGAATTGGGCTCCGCCGGGGCCGGCGTTTCCGGCCGAAATCTGCCCGCCGTGCGCCTCGACGATGCCGCGTGCGATGGCCAGCCCAAGCCCGGCGCCGCCGAACTCGCGCGAACGTGACTTCTCGCCCCGGTAGAAGCGATCGAAGACGCGCGGCAGGTCAGTGGCGTCGATTCCCTCGCCGTGGTCGCGAACCGAAACGCGGGCGATGGGTCCGGCACGCTCAACCGTGACCTCGACGGCTGCCCCGGCCGGCGAGAAGTGGATGGCATTCTCGATCAGGTTGTTAACGACTCGCGCGATCTTGACAGGCTCGGCGTCGATGTCGAGACGCCCCGGCGATTCCAGCCGCAAACCGATCTGTTGCGCCGACGCGCCCATCGCGAAGCTCTCGACCGCGTCGGCCACGATCGCGCTCAGATCGACGCGTCGCGTAGCCAGCTTCTGCCCTCCGGCGTCGAGCTGGCTGAGCTCGAACAAATCATCGATAAGCCGGTTGAGGTGATCGACCTGGGCTCGCATCGTGTGATGAAAGCGGGACACGGTCGCCGGATCTTCGACGACTCCATCGGCGAGCGCCTCGAGCATGGCGCGTATCGCCGTCAGGGGCGTGCGCAGGTCGTGCGAGACGGCCGCGACCAGATCCCTGCGTGACGCTTCGGCTCGGGCGCGCATCTCGGCCGCCTGGTTAACGTGCGCAACCATCTCGTTGAACGAGCGCGCCAGATCGGCCAGTTCGTCATTGCTGGCAACATCGACGCGTGTCGCAAAGTTTCCCTTGGCGACTTCGCGCGCCCCGGCGGACAAGTGCTCGACCGCGACCGTCATTCGTTCGGCGACGGCCGCCCCGAAGGTCACCGAGAAGACAGCGCCGGCAACCAGCAGCAGCATCAGCAGCCCAAGATCGTGGGCTGAAATGAACATCATCCGCGCCGCCGTGAAGATGTTGGCGATGACGATCGCGGAGCCGAGCGTGTGCGCCAGCAGCACCTTCATCCGGATCGAATGCCGCTGGGTTTCGGTGAGCCGAAAGACGAGCAGACCGATCGCGCAGGAGATTGTCGCCGACGCGACCAGATAGACGACGATTATCCACAGATCACCGACCGGCAGCTCCATGATCGCGACGCCGACGACGAGCGCCGCGACCAGCGCCGCGACCCAGACCAGCAGCGGAAACGATCCGGTCCGTCGGAACGGCCAGGCGGTCGAGCGCGGCAGGCTAACCACTGAACTTGTACCCCACACCCCAGACGGTCAGGACATATTCCGGCCTGGACGGGTCCGGCTCGATCTTCTCGCGCAGACGCCGGACGTGGACGGTGACGGTGCTCTCGTCGGCGATGTACTCGGTGCCCCAGACGCGATCGAGAAGCTGATCGCGAGTAAACACCTGGCGCGGATGGCTGGCGAGAAAGTGCAACAGGTCAAACTCGCGCGCCGTCAGATCGATGCCGCAGCCGTCGATTGTCACGATTCTCTCGCTAGGGACGATCGACATCGCTCCGGATGTGACCGGTCGCTCGGATTCGTCTGCCAAGTCGCGGCCCGTTCGTCGCAGGACGGCTTTCACCCGCGCGACGACCTCACGCGGACTGAACGGCTTGACGACGTAGTCGTCCGCGCCAAGCTCAAGTCCGACGATTCTGTCGGCTTCGTCGCCACGGGCGGTGAGCAGGATAATCGGCGCGGACTGCTCCTGGCGCAGAGTCCGGGTGATCTCGAGGCCGCTGCGCCTGGGCAACATGATGTCGAGCACGATCAGGTCGGGCAGGTGCTCGCGCGCCGCCGCCAGCGCGGCGTCGCCATCACCCGCCGTCAGCACGTCGAACCCCTCGCGTCGCAAGTAGAGCGACACGACCTCAACTATGCTCGGCTCGTCGTCAACAACCAGGATCGTCTCCGCCATACCACGCCTCGTTCTCAGCGCCGGGGCCGGTTGAATCAAAGTGACATACAGCAAGCATGCCGCTGACTTCTTACAATAAAGGTGACGCCCGGCTACTTCGTCACTTCGTAGACGAGGTGGGCCAGCTCGCCGGCGATCAGCTTGTCCATCGCCAGCGCGACCGCGTTCGATGATCCAGGCGTCGAGATGATCATCCGCCCGTTCAACACGCCGGCAGTCGCACGTGAGAGCATCGCCGCCGCGCCGATCTCCGGATATGACAGCATCCGGAACAGTTCCCCGAAACCTGGCAACGGTCGTTCCAGCCTGCGCGAGATGACATCGAACGTCGTGTCGCGGCGCGCGATGCCAGTCCCGCCGTTGAACAAGATCGCCTGGCACTCCGCCGTCGCTGTCCACTTGTCGAGCGCGGCGTTGATCTGGTCAGGTTCGTCGCGCACGATCTCGTAGCCAACGATCGCGTGACCGGCGGCCTCCAGCCGTTCTCGCATGATCTGCCCGCTGCGGTCCGTCTCGACCGTCCGCGTGTCGCTGACGGTGATGACGACACACCGGACACTCTCTGGCGCGCTTTCACGATGCTCCTGAACCGACTGACTCATGTCCCGTCACCTACCATTCCCATTCGTTACCGGCGCCAAATACATGGGAGCGTCCAACGACTCGACGAATCCCCCTGTCGTCCTGAGCCGCAGCGAAGGACCTCTCGACCTTGACCGCTCGTGTGTTCGACGCGGAGAGGTCCTTCACT
>JBBECJ010000203.1:0-4199 GCA_040881885.1 Thermomicrobiales bacterium
GTCCTCCCCGAACGACGAGATCCGCAGGTCGGTTTCAAGCTCAAGCTCCATTGTCCAGCCGCTGCCGCGATAGACTTGCCCGCCCGTGATCGAACAGCCGTCGTCATGATCGTATTCGGCAACCGGTAGCGTGTAGAGGCTGGGTTCGCAGTCGTCCGTGTAGCAATGCATTCCTTCCATCGCGTTCCAGCCAAAGTTTCGTCCTCCGCCAGTGCCGGCTGGGACGTGGTTGACCTCTTCCCACATTGACTGACCCACATCGGCGACCCAGAGGTCGCCGGTCAGGCGGTCGAAGCTGATTCGCCACGGGTTGCGCAGGCCGTAGCTCCAGACCTCCGGGCGGGCGTCCGCCGTGGAAACGTACGGGTTGTCGGATGGAATCGCGTATGGGTCGCCGTTGTCGACATCGATGCGCAGGATCTTGCCGAACAGCGATGAGAGGTCCTGAGCGTTGCCGTACGTATCGCCGCCGCCTCCCTCGTCGCCGGTGCTGATCAGGAGCATGCCGTCTGCGTCAAAAACCAGCGTTCCGCCATTGTGGTTCGGCTCGCGGTCAGCTAGCGCGAGGATGACCTCGCCACTGGCAGGGTCAACGCGGTTGGGATCGTCCGATACGGTGAAACATTCAACCGTGTTGGCCCAATCGTTGGCCGTATAGAAGACGAATAGCTCGCCGTTGTTCGCATAGTCGGGGTGAAAGGCCAGCGCCAGCAGTCCCTGTTCGCTGTCGTCGGTGTGGACACGGTCGGTAACGTCGAGAAACGGCGTGTCCAACGTCTGGCCATCAATGACAACACGCACCAGGCCGGGCCTTTCGACGACGAACAGGCGCTCGCTCCCGTCACCCGCCTGCGTCACCTGGACCGGAGCGTCGAGGCCGCTGACGATCGGAATGAGCGCCAACCGCTCGGCGGCGACGGCCGGCGATGGCGTGACCGCGATCGTGACACTGCTCAGAACAATCCCGAGCGCCGCGAGCATGCGCCAGAAAGCCGGACCTGACCGATAGCGTTGGGTTGTCCGTCTGCGTCCGGTTCTCGGCACGCGATCTCTCACTTCCCTGCTGCATCGCTGCGCGCTGTCGCCCCGCTACCGCTGAGTATGCATTGAATTCGGAGACGGGGCGTGCCGCGTCACGCTCCCGATCGTATTTGACGCAAGCGCCGGAAGCAGGGAGAACTGCGCTCGATGGTAAGATTGGCTGGAGAAGAGCGGCCCAACCCGAGGCCGGTTGTTGGCGGTCTGGCGATGCGTGGGGGACGTAACGGGGGCCGGTTCGCGGACTTGTGTCTTAGTGAACGCCCTTCGCGAGATGACCTGAAAACATCTTCCGTGGATGCGCCCGGCGTTGACCTCTCATTCGAGAGACTGTTACCATCGCTCGGCGCGGCACGTCTCATGCGCTTTGCCGGCGTTACGAACGGCCCGATACTACTGGGGGTATGGTCGAGTCGCCGCGCCTGGAGGAACCTGTATATGTATTTAGAGCGAGTTTCGGGTCCTGCCGACCTCAAGCGGATGACGATTCCGGAGCTTGAGGGGCTCGCGCGGGAGATCCGTGACGAGATCTACCGCGTCACCTGCCTGAACGGCGGTCATTTTGCTTCCAATCTCGGCTCGACCGAACTGACGCTTGCGTTGCACTACGTATTCGACTCGCCGGTCGACAAGATTGTCTGGGATGTCGGCCACCAGGGCTACCCGCACAAGCTGGTCACCGGACGCCGCGACCGGTTCGACACGATCCGCCAGGAAGGCGGCCTCTCCGGCTTCCTCCAACGTGAGGAGAGTGAACACGACGCCTTCGGAGCCGGCCACGCCAGCACCAGTGTCTCTGCCGCGCTCGGGATGGCGATGGCCAACCATCTCAGCGGTCTGCCGGGACGGGCGATCGCTGTCATTGGTGATGGCGCATTGACCGGCGGAATGGCCTACGAGGCGCTCAACAACGCCGGCAGCCTGCGGATTCCGTTTATCGTCGTCCTGAACGACAACGAGATGAGCATCGCGCCAAATGTCGGCGCAGTCTCCAAGTACCTGTCGCGTGTCCGGACCGATGACCGCTACAACCGCGCCAAGGCCGACTTCGAGCGGATGCTCCAGCGCTTGCCGCAGGGCGAACTGTTCGTCGAGCTTGGCAAGCGCATGAAGGATTCGTTCAAGGAGTTCGTCTACCACACGATGATCTGGGAAGAGCTTGGCTTCACCTACGTTGGACCAGTCGACGGCCACAACGTCGGTGACCTGATCGAAGCCTTCAAGCAGGCGCAGCACCTGGATTGCCCGGTTTTCGTCCACAGTGTCACCGCCAAGGGCAAGGGGTTCGACTTCTCGGAGGCCGACCCGTTCAAGCACCATGCCGCGCGTGTCACCGCGGCCGGCCCGTCCGCGCCGCAACCGCCGAAGTACCAGGATGTCTTCGGCGAGACGCTGACCGAGTTGGCGCGTGATAACGACAGGATCGTCGCGATCACGGCCGCGATGCCGGACGGGACTGGTCTGCTCCCATTCGCGAAGGCCCACCCTGCCCGCTTCTTCGATGTCGGCATCGCCGAACAGCATGCGGTGACGTTCGCGGCCGGGATGGCAACGCAGGGCATGCGTCCCGTCGCGGCGATTTACTCGACCTTCCTCCAGCGTGCCTATGACCAGGTCATCCACGATGTCTGCATCCAGAACCTGCCGGTCGTCTTCGCGATGGACCGGGCCGGACTGGTCGGCGACGATGGCCGGACGCACCACGGCGTCTTCGACTTCGCCTACCTGCGCTGCCTGCCCAACATGGTCGTCATGGCGCCAAAGGACGAGGCCGAGCTGCGCAACATGCTGCTGACGGCTGTCGAGCACACGAGCGGTCCAATCGCGGTCCGCTTCCCGCGCGGAAACGGCGTTGGCGTCTCGGTGGAAATGCCGCCGCACGCGTTGCCGATCGGCCGCGGCGAGCTACTGCGCGAGGGAACCGATGTCACGATTGTCACGATCGGGACGATGGCGCTGACGGCCGAGCAGGCAGCCGATCTGCTGGCTCAGGAGGGCGTCTCGGCGGCGGTCATCAACGCGCGCTTCGTCAAGCCGCTCGACGAGCGGCTCATCCTCGACTGGACGCGTCGGACCGGCGCCGTTGTGACGCTCGAAGAGGGCATGGCGGCCGGCGGGTTCGGCTCGGCGGTGCTGGAACTGCTGTCGCGCGAAGAACTCCAGGTTCCCGTCAAGGTCCTCGGCATTCCGGACCGCTTCTACGATCATGCATCGCAGTCGTCATTGCGCAAACAGGCCGGCCTGACGATCGAGCACGTCGTCGAGGCGGCTCGTTCCATCACCCGCCAGCCGGCCGCCGCGACGCTCGGCTAACGGCGAGACGCCGGCTTTCGATGCGGACGCTGATCGATCACGCTGACCGCCTCGGCGTCAGGCTCGGGCGGGGCGGCGGCCGCGGGGCGGCTGGGGCGCCGCGGGGGGGGTCGAGCGCTTCCGGACCTATCGCAATCTGCTGCTGGCCGCCAACCAACGCTTCAATCTCACGAGCGTCACCGATCCCGACGAGGTCGAGTTGCGGCTGTTCGCCGACTCGCTCTCGCTGCTACCGCATGTCCCCGATGGCGCGTCGCGCCTGCTCGACATCGGCTCGGGTGGCGGCTTGCCCGGACTCGCGCTGGCAATCGTTCGGCCCGATCTCGCTGTGACACTCCTCGACGCGACCGCCAAGAAGGTTCGATTTCTGGCTGAAACGGCTGACGCCCTCGGACTGGACAACGTGACGACGCTCCAGGGCCGCGCCGAGGAAGTCGCGCGCGATCGCCGCCATCGCGAGCGGTACGATGTCGTCACGGCTCGTGCCGTCGCGCGGCTGGTGACGCTGGCCGAGCTGGCCCTGCCGTTCCTGGTGGTTGGTGGGCGGGCAATTCTGCCAAAAGGCGCCGCTGCCGCCGTGGAACTGGCCGACGCGCGCTACGCGATCGGCCTGCTCGGCGGGCGAGCGCAACCGCTAATCGAGACGCCGATCGAAGGAACGACACTGGTCGTGATCGACAAGCGCAAGCCGACGCCGGCAGCGTATCCCAGGACGACGGGCGTGCCGAACAAGAGCCCATTGACTGGGTAAATATGCTGGTTCCCTTGTCACGAGTCACCGCCCGGTAGGGGCGATATCGCAGTATCGCCCTGCTTCCCCGCCTGACGCGCTCCGGAGGGACACGAGG
>JBBECJ010000204.1:0-4177 GCA_040881885.1 Thermomicrobiales bacterium
CCTGAGTCGCCTCCTGGACAGTCTCCTGGGCGGCGTGGGCCGCGTCCTGGGCCGCTTCCTGGACGCGTTCGACGGCCTGGCCGGCCATGTCCTGGGCGCGGTCCATCAGTTCGTCGCGCTTCTCGCCAAAGACCTGGTTCTCCTTCTGTGTCTCCGGCAGCAGCATGCCGACCGCGAGACCGAGGCTCATTGCGACGACGCCCATCATCAGCGGGGCGTCCTGCATCTTCTGCTCGTAGGTTCCGCGCAGGTTCTGGAACTGGTTCTGCGCCTGGTGCGGCAGCTGGCCTACCTGTTCTCGTGCCACCGAGCCGTAGTGACTCACCTGACCCGCCGCCTGTGAGCCAAAATCCTGGGCGCGGTGCATGGCCTCACCGGCCGTGTCCTGCGCGCGTTGGATGGCGTCGCCGGCGGTCTCCTGGACGGAGCCGGCCACCTCGCTGATCAGGCCACCAGCGCTGTCGGATCCCTGCTGCCCACTGCTCTGGGCGCTGTAGCTGGGCGCGCCGTAGCCCTGCGTGTCGTGAGCCGGCTGCCAGTTGCCCTGGCTACCCTGGTAGCCATAGCCGCCGGTGGAGGTCGTCTGCTGGCCTGGGCGGTAGTAGTACGGCTGGTCGCCGTGGTCGCCGCCGCTGTTGCGGCGCATCAGGAACCAGCCGAGGCCAACACCGGCCAGCGCGGCCGGGATTGGGTTGCGCTGGACCATGCCGACAACGCCGCTGCCGGCGCCCGACACCTGGCTCATGAACGTGTCGCCTTCGTACTGGCGCAGGCTCCCCGGATCTGGCTGGTTCTGGTCCCAGTTGGTGTAGCCGGTGCGATAGTCCAATTGCTGGCCGCGATAGCCGCTCCGATTCGCCGGGGTATTGCGCATGTAACCGCTCCGTCCTTCATGATGATCCGAACGTCGTGTCAGGAACCAGCCGAGCCCAACTCCGGCGATTGCCGCCGGCACGGGATTGGCGCGAATCGTGTCGACAACGCTGTTTCCCGCGTCACGGGCTGTGGCCGTGAACTGGCTCGAGGTGCCGTGTGAGTAGTCATGGCTCTCGCCATTGCCACCAGTGATGTTGCGAACCTTGTCAGCGGCCTGGCTGGCGAGATCCTGGACCTTCTCAACGGCCTGGTCCTTAGCGTCGATCACCCTGCCGATCGTCGCGTCGTGGGCGGCTTCCTTTGCCTGGGCCTTGAGCCGCTCCGGGTTCAGCCGGTCCTGGATCTCATCGATCGTCCCGCTCATCTCGGCGCGGGTCTGCTCGATCTCGTGCTCGATAGCGTCCGGGTCGTCGCTGGCCGTTGCGTCGTTGGCCGGCATTGCGTTGAGCGGATCGCGATCGTCGTCTAACCGAGTTGTCTCTTCGCCCATTCTTTGTCCTCCTTCAGCGATTCAATCGTCTGTTCCGGCGCGATCCCGCTCTGCTTCAACGCGCTCATGCCGCGCTGGATCAGCATCCCACCGACGCCAACCACGACGAGGCCGACGATCAGCGCTGACAGCCACCACGCCATGACGTTGGCCAGCACGATGATCGCGGTCGCGATCAGCGCGAGCAGGCCGGCATAGGCGAGCGCGCCGCCTGCCGCCATCATGCCGATATCCTTGCCGGCTTCGGCGCCCTTCTGCTTCATCTCCACCTTGGCGAGCGCGACCTCCTGGCGGATCAATGTGCTCGTCTGCCGCGATAGTTCGGAGAACAATTCGCCCAGCGAGCGGTCATCCCTGCTCTGTTGCATGGTTTACCCCTCAATATCACACGAGCCGCTAGCTGGAAGTTGACGAACCGCTCGTCCCTGGTGTCGAGCGCCGGGTCGTGCCTGTCGTGTCGCTGGTGGTGTCGTCGGCGCCGAACGGGGAGTACGTCTGCCCGCTGGTGGCGCTGCCAGTTCGAGTGGCGCCCAGCGTGTCCGGGCGGCCGGTCGTGCCGGTCGTCGTTCCGCCACGATAGCCACCGGTCTGGTCGTTGGTCTGGCCGCTCCGGGTCGTCCCGTATCCAGCGCTGCCGGTCGTGCCGTACGTCGAGCCATAGCTCGAGCCGCCTGTCGGACGGCCATACTGCTGGCTGTACTGTGGCGTGTGCTGTGATGAGAAGCCGCGCGTGTCGTAGCTACCCTGGGACCCGCCGCCGCCGCTCATGCCGCTCGAGCTCTTGAGGAACCGGGCCGCGAACACGCCGGCCAGAAAGGCGCCGCCGATGAAGAGGGCGGGTTGCCGCCGGGCCATCCGCTCCACATCGTTCATCAACTCGCTGACATCCTTGTCGTTCAGGCTGCCCGCAAAGCTCTCGAGCCTGCTGGCGGCCGTGTCGGCGAAGTTGGCGACGGCTGGGTTCTGGTCGCGCATCGAGCTGCTGACCTGGCTGAGGGCGCCGGCGATCCCGACGATCCCTTGCGCGGCGCGCTCCTTCTGCTCGTCGGCGCGGCTCGTCGCCTGATCCCTGGCCTTGTCGGTGACCTTGCTGGCCTGCTCCTTGACCTGATCGGTCATCTGGGCGGCCTGCTCTTTTACCTGTCCAGCCACCTCCTTGAACTGCTCGGACTTCTCGCCGGACCTGCCCGTGTCGCCCGGCATGCCGCGCGTCTGGTCGTCGCTGCCGTACGAAGAACCTGTGCCCTGGGACACCATCATGACGTTCCTTTCGATCGAGATCGCGGACGCAAATCGGGTCGTCGCGTCGATCCGTCACGACGTGCGACGGCAGCGCCGACCTGTGACTGACAGGCGCAAGTTGCGTGCCTGAATTACTAAAGTGGAGTTACGGCAAGCCATGAGCGTGTACATATGATGTGTCAGTCATGGCATGGGATACGCGACACTCAAGTTGGCAATCCCACATGGGTCGACGCCAGCCGCTACGACGACGTCGTGCCTATCGGAGCCTGGCCGAAATGGCGTCGATTTCCGTGGCTGTCGATTGCTGGAGATCGAGCGTCGTGTCCGGCGCGCCAAGCAGCGCGGCTTCGACCTGGGCCAGCGCCCGGTGGATAAGGCGGGCCAGCCTCTCCGGTTCGGTCGGCGGATGGCCGATGCCGGCCAGCGTCTTGTCAACCTGGATCGTGTGCTCGCGCAGATGCGCGTCGAACCGGTGCAGGCGGAAACGAACGGGAACCTCGTAGCCCTCCCACCAGATGTTGGGCGCGTTGAGATCGGCGGCGTCGAGGCCCACGAAGTCGGTCAGCACGCGGGCGTGGAGCGCGTCAAGCCGGCCAAACACCTCAGCCAGCGTGCCGCTCTCGACAATCGGATCGCTGACGGCGTCGCGGTGCTCGGGCGGCATCTCGATCGACACGACATCGCCTCCGCGCCTCCGCGCGACAGCCCAGTGGATGAGCGCATGGAAGCCACGCTCGGTCAGCCCGACGTGGTAGATGACGGTCCGCAACGGCCACTCGTTCTCGGCCGGCGGCTGGTCGAACTCATCGTCAGCGACGCCGGCTAACGCGCCGGTCAGATCGCGGTAGGCGAGTTGATGCTGGGCAAGTATGCGTTGCGCTTCAGAGGGTGGCTGGCGACGCGTCTCAATCTCGACGGCCAGATCGCGCAACTGCTGGTACGCGTTGAAGACGACCTCACGCGGCGAATCCTCGTAGCCGGACCAGGTTGTCCCTGGCTCCGAAGGGTGTTGCCATTTTCGACCCAGTTCCTGCTCAGGCATCGCCGCCAGGACGCGCGCAAACGCGATCACAGACGACGACAACTGTCCGCTGGAAACGCTCATTGGCGATCCTTCCCGAACCGTGACGCGACGACCGACGCCAAGCCCGATACAGGATAGCGCAGACAATCAGCCGCCGATGCGCGACATTTCAATCTTCTTGAGGTGGATCGTGTTTGACGAGCGGGTCTCCGAGTAGCGGTCAACCCGGTTGCCCCAGACGGAGCGTACCAGGCCGCTGATCTCCTCGTCGGAAGCGCCGTTGCGCAGCAGCGCGCGGAAGTCGTGACCCTTGACGCCGAACAGGCAGGTGTAGAGTTGGCCGTCGGACGAGAGCCGGGCGCGGTTGCAGTCGCCACAGAACGGCATCGTCACCGATGCGATCACACCGACCTCGCCCTGCCCGTCGAGGTACTGCCAGCGGTTGGCGACCTCGCCGAGATAGTTCGGCTCGACCGGCACGAGCGGCCAGACGGCGCTGACGCTGTCGATGATCTCCTGGGCCGGGACGACGTCCTCCATCC
>JBBECJ010000205.1:0-4161 GCA_040881885.1 Thermomicrobiales bacterium
AGCCGGTGGCGATCGAGGATGGGCTGCGCTTCGCGATCCGTGAAGGTGGCCGGACCGTTGGAGCCGGTGTCGTCACCAATATCATCAAGTAGCGACAACATTCAGCCCGGCAAGATGAAGTGGGTGGAGCGGATGGGACGACCAGCCGCATTCACCCCGAAAGTGAGATGATGTATAATGGCGAAGAAGGGCAAGGCCGACCGCGTGGTCATTACGCTCGAATGCACTGAGTGCCGTGAGCGTAATTACACGTCAGAAAAGAATCGTCGAAACGATTCGGCCCGGCTTGAGTTGCGGAAGTTCTGTCCACGCTGTCGCTTGCACCGCAGCCATCGGGAAACGCGGTAGGCGTTCGCTGGTTCATAGGGTCGTAGCTCAATTGGTAGAGCAGCGGTCTCCAAAACCGCAGGTTGCGGGTTCGATTCCTGCCGGCCCTGCCCCTTCCCAGAGCGGAAGGGCAATGACTCAGATGAAGCGAAGGCGTGGGGCGGAGCATGACAGGCACGCCCCGTCTTTGTGTTGACGATTGTCTCAACGAACGGCGCTGTCGGGCGAGACGCGCAACGAACCTTGAACAGGGAACACAACAACGTTACGCTCACTGGCTGGCCAATAACAGGACGGGCAAGGAATTCGAGATGTCGACCAGGACGACGAGCAAGTCAACCGAACGGCCCGGGAATCCCGGGAACTTCGGCAAGTTCCAGAACCTCGTCCGGGACACCTACACCGAGATTAAGAAAGTCACCTGGCCGGATCAGGAGACAACTCGGAACCTGACCGTGCTCGTGATCGTGATGGCGACCATTCTTGGAATCATGCTGGGCGTCATCGACTACGGGTTCCGTGAGCTGTGGGAGTGGATCCCGGTCTAGCCGGTCTGTGTCGTCCTGAACGGCGCCGAAAGGACGATGTCATTGGAGAGTCGAGGCATGGTGACCAGGTCAATCCGAGAGCGACTGGCGAGCCAGCGCGAAGGAGCCGAAGGTCCGCGGGAAGCTCCCGACGGCGACCAGGCGCATTGGTTCGTGATCCACACCTACTCTGGCTACGAGAACAAGGTGCGGCAGAACCTGATGCATCGCGTCGAGACGATGGATGTGACAGACCGGATATTCGAGGTCATCGTTCCAACGCAGGACGAGATCGAGATCAAGTCCGGCCAGCGCCAGACGGTCCAGCGCAAGGTCTTTCCTGGCTATGTGCTGGTGAAGATGATGATGGACAATGAGACTTGGGGTGTCGTCCGCAACACTCCCGGAGTCACAAGTTTCGTCGGCGCCGGCAATGCGCCGGGCGCGACCCAGAAGCCAAGCCCGCTGACCGACGACGAAGTGCAGTCGATCATGAAGGGCATGACGGCCGAGGCGCCGAAGGTCAAGGTGTCGCTGTCAATGGGTGACGCGGTCCGGATTATGGACGGTCCGTTCCAGGACTTCCGTGGCGTCATCGACGAAATCAACCAGGAAAAGGGTAAGATCAAGGTGCTTGTGTCGTTCTTTGGACGGGAAGTGCCTGTCGAGCTCGACTTCCTGCAAGTCGAACGCGAAGCCTAGTCCGGCCGATCGATCGCCGGCAGCCTGCTGCCGGCGTCGTCATGTCCGGGTACAACGATAGACTCAGCGACTGGGACTGGGTCCAGGAAGGGAGATTCGTCAAGGTTGGCCAAGAAGATCAGGGCATACGTAAAGTTGCAGATTCCGGCCGGGAAGGCTACGCCTGCGCCGCCGATTGGCCCGGCGCTCGGTCAGCATGGCGTCGCGATCATGAACTTCTGCAAGGAGTACAACGAGCGCACCGCCGGTCAGGCAGGGCAGATTATTCCGGTCCTCATTACCGTCTACGAGGATCGATCGTTCACGTTCATCACGAAAACTCCGCCGTCCGCGGATCTGCTGCGGCGCGCGGCTGGAATTGACAAGGGCGCCGGCAATGTCAAGACGATCACCGGCAAGGTGACGCGCGCACAGGTGCGGGAGATCGCCGAGCTCAAGATGCGCGATCTGAACGCGGTTGACGTCGAGGGCGCGATAAAGCAGGTCGAGGGCACGGCGCGCTCGATGGGAATCGAAGTCGCAGGCTAGGTTCGATCGAACCAGATAGCGTGGGAGGGGTAGGCGCCCCGCTCGCACCACAGGAGGTTGCAGATGCCGAAGCACGGCAAGAAGTACGAGGCCGCCGCCGCCCAGGTGGAAGCCGACAAGCTCTACACGTCCGAGGAGGCGGTCGCGCTCCTCAAGAAGATTAAGTACTCCAATTTTGACGAAACGATCGAGGTCCATGTCCGGCTCGGGATCGATCCCCGCCAGGCAGACCAGGCCGTCCGCTCAACCGTTGTCCTACCGGCCGGCACCGGCAAGGAAGTGCGCGTGCTCGTCTTCGCCGTTGGCGAAGCAGCCCGAATCGCGCAGGAAGCCGGAGCGGACTATGTCGGGAGCGACGACATGGTCAAGCAGATCAACGACGGCTGGCTCGAGTTCGACGCGACGGTCGCGATGGCTGACCAGATGGGCAAGGTTGGTGGGTTAGGCCGCATTCTCGGCCGCCGCGGGCTGATGCCGAACCCGCGGTCCGGGACGGTCGTCCGCGCGCCGGAGGACCTGCCGAACGTCCTGACGGAGCTCAAGGGCGGTCGCGTCGAGTTCCGTAACGACCGCACCGGACTACTGCATGTAGCGATCGGTAAGCACTCGTTCTCGGAAGACCGCATTCTCCAGAACCTGCACGCGCTCGTCGATGCGGTCCAGCGTAACAAGCCAAGCGCGTCAAAGGGCGTCTACTTGCGGTCAATTACGCTAACCAGTACAATGACGCCCGGTATTCCACTGGACGTTGCGGCAGCCGTCGCGGCGTCGAGTCACGCCGCAGCCTGATAGCGCCGCGCTGCGCGGGATCTACAGACGAATCAAGTCGCGCCGAAGACAGCCGGGGCAGCCAGACGCTGCTTAATCATCCGGCCGAGGTTGCGGGAAGACCGATTACGTCGGTCCTCAGGTGTGAATGCTCACGCCCCCGTGCCATCGAGGCACGGGGGCGATTTTCGTTGTGGCCGTGTCTCATGAGTTGTGATGACAGAGGGGAGGTGAATGGGAATGCCGACACGAAAAAAGGTGGAGACTGTCGCGGAACTCTCGGAGGCGCTGAGCCGATCGAAGCTGACGATTGTCACCGATTACCGTGGCCTGACCGTGGCCGACTTGCAGAATCTGCGCGGCCAGCTTCGCCCGCACAACGCGGAGTTGCGCGTCGCGAAGAACACGTTGACGCTGCGGGCCGCCCATGAAAACAGCATGGAGGCGCTTGAAGCCTCATTGAAGGGTCCGACGGCGCTCGTGACCGCGTTCGATGATCCGGTCCAACCGGCGAAGATCATCTCGGATTTCGTGCGCACATCGCGAATTCTGGCGATCCGGGCGGCGATGCTAGAAGGCGCGCTGCTTGGCGCGAGCGATGTCGAGGCTCTGGCAAGCCTGCCAAGCAAGGATGTCCTGGTTGGTAGAATCGTCGGAGGGCTTGCTGGTCCGCTCTACGGCATCGTAGGCGTCCTTGCGGCGCCGATTCGCGCTCTGCAATATGTATTGCAGGCGCGCGCGGAACAGCTTGGCGGCGGCACGGATGACGCAGCCGCGGTCGCATAGACATTGATTTGACGTCACCGAGGCTGCCGGCTGTTCGGCCGGGCCACCAGCAACTGAGCAGAGGAGAACCCCCAAATGGCGGTAAGCACCGAGAAGATGGATGAGCTCATCAAGTCAATCGAGCAGATGTCTGTCCTTGAACTGTCCCAGCTCGTCAAGGCCCTCGAAGATCGCTTCGGCGTCACGGCGGCTGCGCCGATGATGGCGGCGGCAGCTCCGGCCGGCGCTGGCGCAGTCGCGGAAGTTGTCGAGGAACAGACCGAGTTCGACGTCATCCTGACCGAGGTCGGCCCGAACAAGGTTCAGGTGATCAAGGCTGTCCGCGAGCTGACGAGCCTGGGCCTTAAGGAGGCCAAGGATGTCGTAGAGGCCGCCCCGAAGGCGGTTCGCGAGGCGGTCACCAAGGACGAGGCAGAAGCGGCAAAGTCGAAGCTTGAGGAGGCCGGCGCCAAGGCGCAGGTCCAGTAATTTTCGCCTGACTGTCAGCCTTCCCGACGGCGTTCGAAGGTGTTGCACAGCGGAG
>JBBECJ010000206.1:0-3359 GCA_040881885.1 Thermomicrobiales bacterium
CTGGCGGGGTGAGGTACGAGGGACGCGGGACAAGGGATGAGGGATGAGGATTCTCAACCCAGGGTCAACCCACTTCCCGTCTTGCGACGAAGGGTACGCTCAATGGCTGATCTCGACCCGTTCATACACGCCGTCGCCGACGACATCGGCGCGTTCAGCGCGCGGTTGATGCCGGAGCGGGCGTTGCGCGGCTACCAACTGCCAGTGGCGCGGGCGGTCGCGGAGAGCGTCGAGCGGCGCGAGGGGATGGAGTACGCGGCTGTGTTTGCGCGGCAGTCCGGCAAGGACGAGATGCTGGCGCAACTCTGCGCCTACCTGCTCTGGAGTCACCACCGGCGTGGCGGGAATATCGTCGTCGCTCTGCCTGCGCTACGGCCGCAGGGGCTGATTTCCCGCGACCGGCTCATCGAACGGCTCAACGCTCCGCTGACAGGTTCGCTGCGGCGCGTCCGCGACGGGACGACCGTCCAACTGGGGCGAGCCAGTGTCCGTTTCCTCTCGGCGGCGCCATCGGCCAACAGCCGCGGCAACACCGCCGATCTGCTGCTGGTCGCCAACGAGGCGCAGGACATCGACCCGGACACATGGGACGCCATCTTCGCGCCGATGGCCGCATCCAGCAACGCGACGACGCTCTTTATGGGAACGGTCTGGTCGAGCCAGACGCTGCTCGCGCGGCAGTTGCGGCTCCTGTCGGGAATGGAGCGCGCCGACGGCGTCCGCCGCGTCTTTCGCGTGCCGTGGCGTGAGGTTGAGCGTGAGCTGCCGGTCTACGGCGACTACGTCCGTCGCCAGATGGCGCTGCTGGGCGAGGCGCACCCGTTCATCCGGACCGAGTACGAGCTTGAGGAGCTGGACGGCGGCGGCGCGCTCTTCCCGCCCGAACGCCGCGAACCCCTCAGAGGCGGATTCGGACCACTCGTCCGGCCCGGCCCCGACGACACAGCCGACATCGTCTACGCTTTCACGATCGACGTTGCCGGCGAGGAGGAGGACGGCGTCGAAGGAGAAGTCGTCCGGCGCGCAAACCCGCGTCGCGACTCGACGGCGTTGTCGGTCTTTCGGGTAGCTGTCAGCGATCAGCGATCAGCCATCAGCGGCGACGAGGGACGGGGCGCAGGCGTGCTTCCCGGACGGCCCGTCTACGAACTGGTTGCGCGTTACCTCTGGACCGGCGCCCGGCAGACGGCGCTGCATGATCGGATCGTCAACCTTGCGCGGGTCTGGAGTGTCCGGCAGGTTGTCATCGACGCGACCGGCGTTGGCGCGGGGCTGACGAGCTTCCTCCGGACCACGCTCGGCGAGCGGGTCGTGACGCCCTTCGTCTTCTCGTCGGTGTCCAAGAGCCAGCTCGCCTGGGATCTGCTCGGCCTGATCGACGCCGGGCGGGTTCGCCTCTGCGCGCCGGCGGCCGGCGACGACCCCGAGCAGGCGCGCCTTGACGCGCTCTTCTGGCGGCAACTGTCCTCCTGCCGCTACACCGTCCTGCCCGGCCCCGGCAAGCTGCTGCGCTGGGGTGTCGAGGACGCCGCGCTGCACGACGACCTGCTGATCTCCTTCGCCCTCGTCGCCGCCCTCGACCGCCGCGACTGGCGCCCCCGTGAGGCGCGCGGAAGGTGAGGCGGGGCCGGGATTCGGGATTCGGGAACCGGGTTTAGCCTGTCAGCCTCCGGCATCGAGCCTCTTTCGCCCCGACCTTCCCGGTTCCCGACACGGCAACAGCCCCATGGGCGTGGATGCCCGGAGGCTGTTGCCGTGTCCGATTGATGCCCACCCGCGGTGTGGGCCGCTTCGCGCGTTGCCTGTTAGAACAGGATAACGAGCAGGACGATGATGAGCAGAAGCGTTAGCAATCCACCACCAATAGCCATTGGATCCTCTTCTTGAAGTGAGCATTATCCAGTCGTCGCCGTCCGAACGCCGTTCGGGCGCTAGAAGAGGATGATGAGCAGGATAATGATGATTAAGAGCGTTATCAGTCCACCACCGATATACATGTGTTGGCCTTTCCCTGCTACGCGACAGGCGATTGCGGTTCGCCTGGTTCTGACAGGTAGTTAGGCAAGCGGTGTGCCACGGGCGTCGAGGGGCGGGCTGTTGTGGCGGTTCCGTGTCTCAGATTGCGTCGATCTTGACGGCCTGTGAGGGGTCGTAGTCGTCGCGCTCGGTGATCTCACCTGTGTGGACGACGAGATTGCCCAGTTCGTCCACGCGCAGCGCCATCAGGTCCATCGAGCGCGGCGCGGGGCCGGAGACGAACGCGCCGTGGCGATCGTAGATGGATTGGTGACACGGGCAGTGGAACTGCCCTTCGCTCGCGGTCCATGGCACGGTGCAGCCGAGGTGTGGACATTTCCAGTAGAGCGCCAGCGCGCCATCCTGGTTGTTGATGAGCCAGAACTTGCCGGGCAGGTGCTTGTAAGGCGGGTCGCCCGGCGCCGGGAGGAGGTTACGCGGGACGATAACCTCCTTGCCAAAGACGCTCGTCTTGTTGGGCAGCCCGAACTGGGTCGCCGAGACGCCGCCGGCGATGGCCGCGACCCCGACACCGCCGAGGACGGCGTTGCGCAGAAACTCGCGCCGCGTGAAGCGCCGTTGCGCCGCGCTGCGCCGCTGGGCAGGCGTCAGCCCTGGCCGCCCGACCGTGATCCGTTGGGGTGGTGTTGCCGGGTCGGGCGCGCCGGCCATCAGCAACTGCCCCTCGGCAGCCTGGGCGATCCCCCAGGCGCGTGGGCGCAGCCGGGCGTCCAACGCGCTGACGACGATATCGAGCGTGTCACGCGGGCCGGGCGGGCGCTCCTCGATCAGGGCCAGGAACTCGTCAGCATAGCGGTCGCGCCAGCCACGCGGAAAGAGCCGCAGGATCCAGCGCGGTGTTTCAGATCGCTCGCTCATAACGTCGCCAACCGTTCCAGACCCGCCGCCGCCAGCCGCTTCATCCCGGCCAGCTGCTCGCGCAGGATCGCCGAGCCGGCGCCCGTCAGCCGGTAGGGACGGCGGCGGTCCTCAGCCGGCAACGAGACGATCCAGCCGCGCATTTCCAGCCGCGCCAGCGCCCCGTAGAGCGTCCCTGGCCCGACCCGGACGCCGCAGGTCTGCTCGATGTCGGCCATCATCGCGTAGCCGTGCTTGTCGCCATCCGCCAGGCTGACCAGGATCAGCAACCCCGGTTCAGCGAACCGCCCCAGCTCCGACCAACCCTGGTTCACGCGCCACCTGCCCCGGTTTCTCTATCGCGTCACGCTATATCCGTGGTCGCTATATCGTCACCCGATATAGTAAATGCACCGAGCGTGCGTGTCAAGCGGACGACAGGGGACTGGCCATGGTTCGTCTCACAACGAACGCGTCAGGAACAC
>JBBECJ010000206.1:3369-4149 GCA_040881885.1 Thermomicrobiales bacterium
GGGGGGCGCGGTCGTTCGTGTCCGGCTGAAATCCAGAACTATTGAACCGTCAGTGACTTGGTCGTGATCGTATTGCCGTCGGCGTCGTAGGTCGAGCCGGACTTGGTCACGTTCGTGACGGTGACGGTGTAGACACCCGTCAGAGTCGCGGAACGGGCGAAGGTCGCGACACCGGCGCTGCTGGTGTTGGCCGACTGTGTCTGGGTGACGCCATTCGGATAAGTGAACTGGACTGTCGCCGTCGCGCCGCTGACGGCCACGCCGTTCGCCTTAATGGTCGCCTGTGAGGCCAGTTGGATCACGCTGCCGCGCTTCGTCGATGTCAGTGTCAGGTTGCTGACCGACATCGACGGGGCCGTCGTCCCGGCGACGACGTTGGTCGTCGCGGTCGCCGTGTTGTTGCCGGCGTTGGTGTCACCAGCCAGCGAGACAGTCGCTGTGAACGTGTGCGTGCCGGTGGCCGTCGACGTGTTCGTCGCCCAGCTGTAGCTGACGTTCCCGGTTGCTCCGGCGTTGAGCGAGATCGACTTGGTTTGGGCGAAGCCGCCCGGCGTCTCGGCCAGCGCGACCGCGATCGACGCGCCGGCCGAGCCGTTGTTCTTGACCGAGACATTGATCGTCACCGGCGCGCTGACGGAGACGGCCTGGGCATCAATTGGCGTGGGCGGCGGTGGCGGCGGCGTGCCGCCGCCCAGGCTTGCGGCGTTGAGCAGCGGCTCCTTGGAACTGTCCTTGTCGCCTGACCAGCCTGACGAGCCGCTGGCGGCGATCAGCGCCGAG